>NZ_JBEZBW010000064.1:0-46955 GCF_040647305.1 Saccharothrix sp. NPDC042600
GTGATCGACTGGTCGTAGGTCGGCAGCACGGTGCGCAGGTCGCCCGCGAGGCGCAGGGACAGCGTGCCGGCGGTGAGCCTGCCACGCCGCGCTGGGTCGGGCGGCGCTGGGGCGGGCCAGGCCGGGCCGGTCCCGCCGGGTCTGACCTCGCCGCGCTGGGGCGGGCCGCGCCGGGCCGGTCCCGCCGCGCCTGCCACGCCGCACTGGGTCGGGCCACGCCGGGCCGGTCCCGCCGAGCCGCGCTGGGCCAGGCGGGGCGTCGCCGAGTCGCGCCGGGCGGAGCCGAGTCGGCCGGGTCGCGCCGGGCTGGGCCGAGGCGAGTCGCGCCAGGCGGAGCCGAGGCGAGCCGGGCCGAGTCGTGCCGGGCCGAGGCGAGGCGCGTCAGGCCGGGTCGCGATGGGGCCGAGCACCCCGTGCTTCGCCCCGGCCCCCGTCTCACCTGCGCCGCCCCCGCCCCCGTCCTCCCGCGTTCCTCACTTCACGGGACGCGCGAGGCCGGGTTTGGTGCCCAAAACGACAACTCACACGATCGGGTGAAGGCCTAGTGCGCGGCCGGCGCGTGGATGCTTTCGCGGATCTCACGGCGGGCGCCGCCGTAGACCCGCACCTCCACGGCGATCCACAGCACGCAAGCCACCGTCAGGATGCCCAACGCCGCCCACGCCGGCACCAGCAGCGCGACCGGCGTCAGCACCACCAGGGCGACGGCCATCGCCACGCGCACCCGGTTCACCGTCCCCAGGTTCCGCAACCGGAACCCGATGTGCCCCAGCACGTACAGCAGCACGCCCCCGTACAGCGCGTACGGCCCGACCCCGTGCAGGTGCTCGCCCGGCGTGTGCCCGTCCGCCCCGGCCAGGTAGTTCATCGTCTTCTTCAGCCCCAGCGCGAGCAGGATGATGCCGGCGATCATCGGCAGGTGCAGGTAGGTGAACGAGTCCCGGGCCAGCGCCGCCCGCCTGGCTCCGCTCGCCGCGTGCAGGACGCGTTCCGCCGTCGGCGCCACGACGTCGAAGTACGCCCACCACAGCGCCGCCGCGATGACCAGCCCGCACACGATGCCGTAGATGATCGGCCACGACACCGGCAGGTCCGCGACGCCCACGCCCACGGCCACGATCGACTCGCCCAGCGCGATCAGCACGATCAGCGCGTACCGTTCCGCGAAGTGGACCGCCGAGTGCACCCGCCACCCCGACACACCGGTCAGCAGCACCCCGCCGTAGTCCACGGCCAGCGCCAGCGCCCACAGCGCCGTCTGGGTCAACCCCGACGTGAAGGACGCCGCCACCAGGACCACCGTGCCCGACAGCATCGGCAGGCACGTCACCGCCAACTGCCGGCGCAGGGCGGCGTCACCCTGCGAGAACCGCCAGTACGACACCAGGTGCAGCACCCGCACGACCAGGTAGCAGGCGGCGAACACCAACGGTCCCGGCAGGCCGCCCGGCAGGTCGTCGAACGCCTCCGGGATGGTCACCGACGCCACCAGCATCACGGCCATCGCCCCGAACAGCACGATCCGCGCGCCGTCGTCGTCGGCGTGGACCCGGTTGCCCAGCCACGAGTAGCAGCACCAGCACCACCAGAGCAGGGCGAGCAGCAGCATGCCGCGCACCACGCCGCGGACCGTGGGGTCGGCGGCCATCAGTTGCGTCACCTGCGTGATCGCGTAGACGAACACCAGGTCGAAGAACAGTTCGAGCGGTGTCACCCGGGCGCCCTCGTGGACGACCCGGGCCCGGCGTGTGGACATGCCGGGAAGTGTGCCACCCACCTGCGCGAATCCATGATCGGTTCGCTAACCGTGAACTGTTAACGACAGTCTGTGTATCCACCGTAGAACTACTCACTCCTTATCTGATGACCGAACCTCGACCCCGGAGGAACGCATGAGCAACCGGACCGACGGCCGCCGGCCGTCCCACTGACCACTCGGGGGAGGGGGGCGGCGACCCGGTCGGCTTCGAGGGGTGCCGATCGGACGCCGCCCGTGGTGAAGGGCGGTCCGCGGTGCGAGGGGGGCATCGCGGACCGCCGACACACGTGACGTGGAACGATCAGCTCCGGCTGGGGGATGTCGAGGAGGAGGTGACGACCGTGGGAGAGCTGCGCACGGCTGGTGAGCGGCCACCCTGGGAGGGTCTGGACGGGACGGACCGGCACGCCGCCTGCGTCGTCGCCGCCCGCGACGGCGACCGCAGGGCGCTGGACGTGCTGGTCGCGGACCTGACGCCGCTCGTGTGGCACGTCGCGCGCGGGCACGGCCTGGACCGCAGCACCGCGGAGGACGTGGTGCAGACGGTGTGGCTGGCCCTGCTGCGCCACCTGGACCGGTTGGTCGAACCCCGCGCGCTGGCGGGGTGGCTCGTCGTGGCGACACGGCGGGAAGCCCAGCGCACCTGGACCCCCAGTCGTCGGGAAGCCGCGCTGTCCGACGAGCTGGCGGAGCAGTTGGAGAGCGAACACGGGTTGCCGGAGGACGCCGCCCTGGTCGACGACCGGGACCACCGGTTGTGGCGGGCCTTCGGCCGCTTGTCGCAGAAGTGCCAGGAGCTGCTGCGACTCACCGTGCTGGCCGGGCGGGCGGAGTACCGCGCGGTCGCCGAAGCACTGTCCATGCCACGCGGGAGCATCGGTCCGACCAGGGGCCGGTGCTTGACGACGTTGCGCGCACATCTTGACGCGGAAGGAGGATCGCGGTGAACGACATCGACCCGCGCGATGACCGCAGAGGCCATGAGGACACCGCTGTCCTCACCGAGCTGAACCGGTTGGTGTACGAGCTGGACGCGCCGCCGGCGGGGCTGGTCGAACGCATCCAGTTCGCGGTGGCCCTGGAGAACCTGGACGTGGAGGTGGCCCGCTGGGAGCGGGCGGGGTCGTTCGCGGGTGTCCGCGGCGGCAACCCCGGCACCATCACGTTCACGGTCGACAACCTGACCCTGATGGTCAACTTCACCTCGACGGGAGCGCGCCACCGCATCGACGGCTGGCTGGTGCCCGCGGGTGAGCACACCGTCGAGGTGCGGGTGGCGGAGCACGAGTCGAGCACGACGAAAGCCGACGACGGCGGCCGTTTCGTGCTCGCCGACGTGCCCGCGGGGACCACGCAGATCGTGGTGCACCTGGTGAACTCGCGCGGCGAACCGGGCCGCACGGTGGTCACCCCGACGATCATGTTGTAGTCCGCCACCCGCCGACCAGCGCCCCGACTCGGCGGCGCACACCACACCACCGTGCCCGCGAACGGCACGCCCACCGCCCGGGTGCAGGTGCCTGACGAGCGCGCGCGACGAGCGGGTGCCGCCGCAGCACCTCCGCGAGCCGGTCGCCGCCCGCCGGGCGTGACTGCGGCTCTGGGTTGTGCCGGTGCGGCTGGCGCGCGTCGCGGCGGGTGTGCGGTGCGGCGGTGTGCCGTGTGGCGGGTGTGCGGTGTGGCGGCGGGGTGCCCGGGTTCGTCCTGGTGAGCGGCGTGCCGTGTCGTGTGCGTGCCGGCCTCCGGCCCCCGACACCATTTTCCCAGAGGGCGCCGACAGAGCGGCTATGGTCTAGACCATGCTTGAGGTTATCGCTCTCGACGCGGCCGATGCCGAAGCCGCCCAGGCCGGTGGTGCGCACCGGCTCGAACTGGTCACCGACATGGCCGCCGACGGCCTGACGCCCCCGCCCTCCCTCATCCGGTCCGTGCTCGCCGCGACCGACCTGCCCGTCCGGGTCATGCTCCGCGACGCCGCCGGGTTCGCGCCCGGTGACCTCGACGGGTTGCGCCGGGCCGCCGCCGACGCGCGGGAAGCGGGGGCCGCGGAGTTCGTCCTCGGGTTCCTCGACGCCCGGCAGGACGTGGACGAAGCTGCTTGCCGGGCGGTTCTGGAAGAGATCGCCGGGTGTGCCTGGACCTTCCACCGCGCGCTCGACAACTCCGCCGACCCCCGGAAGGCCTGGGACGTCGTCGAACGACTCGGGTGCGACACCGTCCTCGCCGCCGGCTCACCCCGGGGTGTCGCCGACGGCATGGCCGTCCTCGCGGACCTCGCCGCCCGTCAGGAGCACCTCACGCTGCTCGTCGGCGGCGGCCTGAAGCAGGAGCACGTCGGGCCGCTCAAGGCCCTGGGCGCCACGGCCTTCCACGTCGGGAGCGCGGTTCGGCCCGGCGGGTGGGCCGCGCCGCTGTCCGCCGATGCCGTCCGGACCTGGGCGAATCTGGTCTAGACCGTTCGCGGATTCGGACACTAGCATCCCCGTTGCTTCCCATGAAATAGCCGTTGCACATGACGCAACAAGGGGTCAACGAGATGCGAGTTGCCAACAGGGTGGCCGCTGCGGCGGCGGGTGTCGCCGCAGTGCTCGCCATGACGGGGTGCGCCCCGGTCCAGTCCGGCCCGGCCGCGACCGGCGCCGACCAGCAGACCGGGCAGCTCCGCGTCTGGCTGTTCGACGAGGTCAACCGCGGCCCGAAGGAGGCTGTGGTCAAGGAGGCGGTGACCGAGTTCCAGAACGCCCACCAGGGCGTCACCGTCGACGTCCAGTACATCCAGGTCCAGACCCGCGCCGAGCGCTTCAAGGCCGCCTTCAGCGACCCCAAGAGCGCCCCGGACGTCGCGGAGTTCGGCAACACCGACCTCGCGGGCTACGTCGCCGGCGGCGGGTTCACCGAGCTGGACCTCTCCGGCTGGAACGACGCCAAGGACCTCCTGCCCGCCGTCCTCGACACCGGCGAGGTCGACGGCAAGGTCTACGGCCTGCCCTGGTACGTGGGCGTGCGCGCCCTCTACTACCGCACGGACGTCTTCAGCGAACTCGGCCTCAAGCCCCCGGCCACGCTGGACGAGATCGCGCCGACCGCCCGCAAGGTCCGCGAGGCCAAGCCGGACATGCTCGGCATCTCCGCCGGCGGCAAGTACACCTACGGCGCGATGCCGTTCGTGTGGGCCAACGGCGGCGACATCGCGCGCAAGGACGGCGACAAGTACGTCTCCGCCATCGACAGCGCCGAGTCCAAGGCCGGTCTGCGCCAGTACACCGAGCTGATCGCCGACGACATCTGCCCGCCCGCCCAGTGCGCCGGCAACGGCGGCGACGCCAGCGTCGAGGCGTTCCGCGCGGGCAAGGCGGCGATGGTCATCGGCGGCGACTTCAACCGCAAGTCCGTCGACGCCTCCAGCGCCGCGGGCAAGTACGCGGTCGTGCCCCTGCCGGGCAAGACGGCCGGCTCCATCGCGCCCGCGTTCTCCGGCGGCAACCTGCTCGGCGTGATGAAGGGCAGCGAGCGCAAGACGCTGGCCAAGGAGTTCGTCCAGCTCCTGGGCGGCAAGACCTACCAGCGCAAGATGTTCGACGCCATGGGCAACATGCCGACCTTCGCCGACGTGCAGAAGGCCGTCGCCGAGTCGCAGCCCGCCGTCGAGCCGTTCATCAAGACCCTCAACGCGGGCACCAAGTTCGTCCCCGTCACGCCGAACTGGGCCAAGATCGACGCCCAGGCCGTGCTGCCGACCCTCATCCAGGAGGTCGCCGCCGCCGGCAACGACCTCGACGCCGCGGCCAAGAAAGCGGCCGACGCGATGAACACGGCGTTCGCTTCATGACCGACGTCCACCTCGACCTGCGCCCCGCGACCGGGGCGCAGGCCCGTCCCGAAGCGCCGCGCCGGCCGCGGTGGAAGCGGAAGCGGGGCGACGGCCCGATCGCCTTCGCCTACCTGACCCCGGCGCTGCTGGTGCTGGTGGGCCTCATGGGCTACCCGATCTACCAGCTCGTCCTGATCTCGCTGTTCGACTACGGCCAGGAGCAGGTCAGCGGTGGCGCGCCGCTGACCTTCCTGGGCCTGGACAACTACGCCACCCTGCTCTCGGACGCGAAGTTCTGGACCGTCCTCGGCCAGACCGTCGGGTTCGCGGCGGTGTGCGTGGTCGGGACGCTGCTGGTCGGCGCGGCGCTGGCGGTGCTGGCCACCCGCGTCCGCACGTGGGCGCGGATGACGTTGTTCCTGGCCGCGCTCGGCGCGTGGGCGACGCCGGCGGTGGCCGGGTCCACGATCTGGCTGTTCCTGTTCGACGCCAACTTCGGCTTCGTCAACGAACTGCTCGGCACCACCGGGTTCTCCTGGACCTACGACCGCTGGATCGCGTTCGGCCTGGTCGCCGCGCAGGTGGTCTGGTGCTCGTTCCCGTTCGTCATGGTGACCCTGTACGCGGGCATCAAGTCGATCCCGGGCGAGGTGCTGGAGGCGGCGGCCCTGGACGGCGCGTCGACGTTCCGCACGGCCCGCTCGGTGATCCTGCCGCTGCTGCGCCCGCTGCTGATCGTCGTGACCATCCAGTCGATCATCTGGGACTTCAAGGTGTTCACCCAGGTCTACATCATGACCAGCGGCGGCGGCATCGCCGGGCGCAACCTGGTGCTCAACGTCTACGCCTACCAACAGGCGTTCGCGGCCTCGGAGTACGGGCTGGGCGCGAGCATCGGCGTCGTGACGACCCTGCTCCTGCTGCTGATCACGCTCGGGTACCTGCGGGCGCTGCGGAAGTCGGGGGAACAGCTGTGAGGCGCGGACTCGTCGAGGGCGTCACGGTCCTCATCGCGGGCGTGGTGGCGTTCCCGCTGTACTGGATGGTGCTCACGGCGCTCAAGCCGGAGCACGAGGTGATCTCCGCCGACCCGCGGCCGTGGACGCTCGCGCCCACGTTCGACAGCTTCGTGCGGGCGCTGACCGTGCAGAGCTTCGGTCGCTACCTGGTGAACAGCCTGGTGGTGGCGCTGGCCGTGGTGCTGCTGAGCCTGCTGATCGCCTTCCTCGCGGCGACGGCGCTGACCCGGTTCCGGTTCCGCAGCCGCACGACCCTGCTGGTGATGCTGCTGGTCGTGCAGATGGTGCCGGTCGAGGCGCTGACCATCCCGCTGTTCTTCGTCATGCAGTCGGTGCGCGACGTGGCGCCCGCGTTCGGCCTGAACCACCTGGGCTCGCTGGTGCTGGTGCACCTCGCGTTCAGCCTGCCGTTCGCGATCTGGATGCTGCGCGGGTTCGTCGCGGCCGTGCCGGTGGAGTTGGAGGAGGCGGCGACCCTGGACGGCGCGTCCCGCTTCCGCTTCCTGTGGCAGGTGCTGTTCCCGCTGGTCGCGCCGGGCCTGGTGGCGACGAGCGTGCTGTCGTTCATCCACGCGTGGAACGACTTCCTGTTCGCCAAGACGTTCATCATCTCGGCGGCGGAGAACCAGACGCTGCCGCTGGCGCTCCAGGTGTTCATCAAGCCCGACCAGAACGACTGGGGCGCGATCATGGCGGGATCGACGTTGATGACGATCCCGGTGCTGGTGTTCTTCATCCTGGTGCAGCGACGACTCGTCGCGGGACTCGCGGGAGCGGTGAAGTCGTGATCATCCCCAAGCCGGTGTCGTTCGTCCGGGGCGAGGGTTCCCTCGTGTTCGACGGAACGGTGGACGTGCGGCCCCACGACGGGCCGGCGGAGTCCTACCGCCTGACCGTGGACCCGGTGGGCGTCACGATCGAGGCGGCGGACGCGGCCGGCGAGTTCTACGCCCGGCAGACCCTGCGGCAGCTCAGCGGCCCGGACGCCTTCCGCGCCGCGCCCATCGGCGGCCCGCCGACCCTGCCGGTGTGCGTGGTCGAGGACCGGCCCCGCTTCGCGTGGCGCGGCGTGATGCTCGACGTGGCCCGGCACTTCCTGCCCAAGCCGGACCTGCTGCGCTACGTGGACCTGTTGGCCGCGCACAAGTTCAACGTGCTGCACCTGCACCTGACCGACGACCAGGGCTGGCGGTTCGAGTCGAAGCGGTTCCCGCGCCTGCACGAGGTCGGCGGCTGGCGACCGTCCTCCCGGTACGGCGACCGGCGCCGCGGCGGGCAGACGAACCGGCCGCACGGCGGCTACTACACCCAGGACGACCTGCGCGAGGTCGTCGCCTACGCGGGGCAGCGGCACATCACGGTGGTGCCCGAGATCGACGTCCCCGGGCACAGCCAGGCGGCCATCGCGGCCTACCCCGAACTGGGCGTCCAAGGCGGCGGCGTGTGGACCGACTGGGGCGTGAACCCCAACGTCCTCAAGGCCGACGAGTCCACAGTGGACTGCTACCGGCAGGTGTTCGACGAGCTGCTGGACGTCTTCCCGTCCGAGGTGGTCGGGCTCGGCGGCGACGAGGCCGAGGGCGGCGACGGCCGGTTCGTCCGGCGCATCGCGCAGCACCTGGTGCGGCGCGGCCGGCGGCCCCACGGCTGGGACGAGGTGCTCGGCGTCGGACCGCTGCCGACGAAGACCGTGATCGCGTCGTGGCGCGGCGAGGAAGCCGGCCTGACCGCGCTGGAACGGGGCCACGACGTGGTCATGTGCCCCGAGAAGCACGTCTACCTGGACTACCGCCAGTCCGACCGGGAGGACGAGCCCATCCCCGTCGGGACCGTCCTGACCTGGGAGGACGTCTACGCCTACGAGCCGGCGGCGGCGGATCGGGTGCTCGGCGCGCAGGCGAACCTGTGGACCGAGCACCTCGACTCCCCGCGGCGGCTGGACTACGCGGCTTTCCCCCGCTTGTGCGCCTTCGCCGAGGTGGTGTGGAGCCCCGTACCCCACACCACCCCGACTTCCCCGGACACCCCCGTGCCCCCTGTGCCGTCGAAGAGCACCCCCGCGCTCCGCGACGTGGACGAGTTCCGCTCCCGCTTGGCCGAGCACCACCTGCCGAGGCTGGACGCCCTGGGCGTCGAGTACCGGCCCCTGTCCGGTCCCCGTCCCTGGCAGATGCTCCCCGGTGTGCCCGGCCACCCCCGCTAGTAGGCCTGGTCGACCTCCTTCTCCGGCACGAGGAACCACATGGCGATGTAGAGCACCGCACCGGCGCCCACACCGAAGAGGGTCGCGGCGACGAGCAGGATCCGCAGGATCGCCGCGTCCACCCCGATGAGCTCGGAGACGCCGCCGCACACACCCGCGACCATCCGGTCGTTCCGGCTGCGGCGGAGCTTCTTGACCTTGTCGGTGGCCTGGTTGAGCACGTCGTTCGTCATAGCTCAATGGTGCTGGTCAACGGCTTGCCGCACATCGGGGACGCACCCTGAAAGCACCCTCGGGGTTCACCCCGGGGCGACCCCCGGCCGGCGGGCTAGGGTCGAGCGGTGACCCCCGAACCCACCTCCCCCGTCGACTCGCCCGAGGCACTGGCCGGACGGCTGGACCGGGTCGGCTACCTGCCCGACGCGGGGGTCGCGATGGCCGCCTTCCTCGCGCTGCGCCTGCGCCGGCCGCTGCTGTGCGAAGGCGAGCCCGGCACCGGCAAGACCTCCCTCGCCCTGGCCCTCGCGCAAGCGCTGGGACTACCGCTGATCCGTCTCCAGTGCCACGAAGGCATCGACGCGTCGCAAGCCCTCTACGACTGGGACTTCCCCCGCCAACTCCTGCACCTGCGCACCCTTGAAGCCGCCGGTCCGGTGGACGCCGAAGCGGCCGAGGCCTCCCTCTACACCCGGCGGTTCCTGCTCGCCCGACCCCTGTTGCGGGCGTTGGAGGAGGCGCCGTGCGTGCTGCTGGTGGACGAGGTGGACCGCGCCGACGACGAGTTCGAGGCGTTCCTGCTGGAAGTGCTGGGGGAGAACGCCGTCAGCATCCCCGAGCTGGGCGTCGTCGAGGCGGCCACCCCACCGCTGGTCGTGCTCACCTCCAACCGGACCCGCGAGGTGCACGACGCGCTCAAGCGCCGCTGCCTCTACCACTGGCTGGAGCACCCGGACCCGGCCCGGGAAGTGGCGATCCTGCGCCGCCGCCTGCCCGGCCTGGACGAACACCTGGCCACGCGGGTCGCGTCGGCCGTCCGGCGGCTCCGCGAGCTGGAGCTGCTCAAACCGCCCGGCGTCGCGGAGGCCCTGGACTGGGCGGCGGCCCTGCTCGCCCTGGGCCGCACCGACCTGGACGCGGCCACCGCGGCGGCCACCCTCGGCGCCGTCCTGAAGTACCGCGAGGACATCCAACGCGCCCTGTCGGACGGTGTGCTCACGCCCTCGGCCGAGCGCACAATCGCGGGGTGACCGGGCCGCTGAACGGGCTCGTGGGCTTCGCGCACGCCCTGCGCGCGGCCGGGGTCGAGTGCGGGCCGGAGCGGGTGCGGGCGTTCCTGGCGGCGGTCGGGCTGGTCGACGTGGCGCGGCGCGACGCCGTGTACTGGGCGGGGCGGGTGGCGTTGTGCGGCGGGCCGGACGACCTGCCGCGCTACGACGCCGTGTTCGCCGCCTGGTTCGGGGGTGTCGAGGTGAACCCCGCGCGGGCTCGGGGGGCGCGGACCGGGCGGGGTGCCGCGTTGGGGGCCGGGGCGGTGGCGCGGCGCCCGGGCAAGCCGCTCGCGGTCGCCGCCAGTGACGTGGAGGTGTTGCGGCACAAGGACATCGCCGAGATGAGCGCGGCCGAGCGGGCACACCTGCGGGCGCTGCTGGCGACCTTGCGGCCACGTCCGCCGATGCGGCGCGGGCTGCGCAAGGGCCCGGCCCGGCGCGGGGAGGTGGACGTGCGGCGGACCGTGCGGGAGGTGCTCGCGACCGGCGAGCCGGCGCGGCCCCGGTACCGGCGGCGGAGGGTCCGGGCGCGGAAAGTGGTGCTGCTGCTCGACGTCTCCGGGTCCATGAAGCCGTACGCGGACGCGTTGCTGCGGTTCGCGCACGTCGTCGCCCGGCGGATGCCGGTGGAGGTGTTCACCCTCGGCACCCGGCTGACCCGGATCACCCGGCAGCTCCGGCACCGCGACCCCGAGCGGGCGCTGGCCGCCGCCGCGCGCGCCGTGCCCGACTACGAGGGCGGGACGCGGCTCGGCGAGACCGTCAAGGCGTTCCTGGACCGCTGGGGACAACGCGGCGCGGCGCGGCGGGCCGTGGTGGTCGTGTGCTCCGACGGGTGGGAGCGCGGCGACCCCGCGCTGCTGGGCGAGCAGGTGGCGCGGCTGCGGCGGCTGGCGCACCGGGTGCTGTGGGTGAACCCGCACGCCGGCAAGGACGGGTACGCGCCGGTGCAGTCCGGCATCGCCGCCGCCCTGCCCCACCTCGACGGCCTCGTGGCCGGGCATAGCCTGGACGCCCTGCGGCACCTGCTCAAGGAGGTAAGCGGTGCGTGATGTGCTGGTCGAGCTCGCCCGACGCGTGGCGGCGGGGGAGACCGTCGGCGTCGGCACGGTCGTCGGCACGTTCAGCTCGGCGCCCCGGCCGCCGGGCGCGGCGATGCTGGTCGGCGCGGACGGCGAGGTCGTGGGCAGCGTGTCCGGCGGCTGCGTCGAGGGCGCGGTGTACGAGCTGGCGCAGGACGTCGTGCGGACCGGCGCGCCCGTGCTCCAGCGCTACGGCGTGAGCGACGACGACGCGTTCGCGGTGGGCCTGACCTGCGGCGGGATCATCGACGTGTACGTGGAGGCGGTGTCGCGGGAGAGCTTCCCCGAGCTGCCGGACGTGCTGGACACCGTGCGCGCCGAGCAGCCGGTGGCCGTGGCGACGGTCGTCGAGCACCCGGAGTGGGTGGGCCGGCGGCTGGTCGTGTGGCCGGACCGGGTGGCCGGCGACGTGCCGTCCGCCCGCGCCCGCGACGCCATCGCCGACGACGCCCGCGGCCTGCTCGCCGCCGGCCGCAGCGCGACCCTGCACTACGGCCCGGACGGCCAGCGGCGCGGCGAGGGCATGGCGGTCTTCGTCAACTCCTTCGAGCCGCCGCCCCGGATGCTGGTCTTCGGCGCGATCGACTTCGCCGCCGCCGTGGCCCGCCTCGGCGCGTTCCTCGGCTACCGCGTGACGGTGTGCGACGCGCGGCCGGTGTTCGCGACCAGGTCCCGCTTCCCGGAGGCCGACGAGGTCGTCGTGGACTGGCCGCACCGCTACCTGCGGGCGCAGGCCGACGCGGGCCGGGTGGACGAGCGCACGGTGGTGGCCGTGCTGACCCACGACCCGAAGTTCGACGTGCCGCTGCTGGAGGTCGCCCTGCGCCTCAAGCTCGGGTACGTCGGCGCGATGGGGTCCCGCCGCACCCACGACGACCGGGTGCGGCGGCTGCGCGAGGCCGGGCTGACCGAGGGCGAGCTGGCCGGGCTGTCCTCGCCGATCGGCCTCGACCTGGGCGCGCGCACGCCCGAGGAGACGGCCGTGTCGATCGCGGCGGAGATCATCGCGCTGCGGTGGGGCGGCGGCGGTGAACGCCTGACCCGGACCGCCGGCGCCATCCACCGCGCCACCTAGCCGGGCCGGCCGGGCTTAGCCTGCGCGGCGGATTGTTTGACGACGCAACCGGTAGCAGGCTCGCGTGTGACCCCCACCACCAACCGGCTTGGAGGGTTCATGCGGATCACCGTCTCCGTGGACGGCGTGAGCTACAGCGACGAGGTCGAGCCCCGGACGCTGCTCGTGCACCACCTCCGCGACACGCTCGGCAAGACCGGCACCGTCGTCGGCTGCGACACCAGCAACTGCGGGGCGTGCACCGTCCACCTGGACGGCCGCAGCGTCAAGTCCTGCTCCGTGCTCGCGGTGCAGGCCAACGGGCGGGAAGTCACCACGATCGAAGGGCTGGCCCGGGACGGGCGGCTGCACCCGGTCCAGCGGGCGTTCCACGAGAACCACGCGCTCCAGTGCGGGTTCTGCACCCCCGGCATGATCATGCAGGCCCTCGACCTGCTCGCCGACGACCCCGACCCCGACGAGGACGCCGTGCGGCACGGCCTGGAGGGCAACCTCTGCCGGTGCACCGGCTACCAGAACATCGTCAAGGCCGTGCGGGACGCCGCCACCCGCGTCGACCACGGGGGTGGGGAATGACGGCCACCGCCGGACCGGAGCTCGGGCGGCCCCGGCGGCGCAAGGAGGACGCCCGGCTGATCACCGGCGCGACCAGGTGGACCGACAACATCCGGCTCGCCGGGATGCTGCACCTCGCCCTGGTGCGCAGCCCCGTGGCGCACGCGCGCATCACGTCCGTCGACGTCACGGCGGCCCTGCGGATGCCGGGCGTGCTGGCCGTGTTCACCGGCCGCGACCTGGCCGCCGAGCAGGGCAGCCTGCCGTGCGCCTGGCCGATCACCGAGGACATGCTGGCCCCGCCCGCGCCGGCCGTCGCCGTGGACGAGGTGAACTTCGCGGGCGAGGTCGTGGCCGTCGTGGTCGCCCGGTCCGCCGCCGAGGCGCACGACGCGCTGGAAGCGGTCGACGTCGACTACGAGGACCTGCCGGTCGTGCTGGACCTGGAGGCGGCGGTCGCCGAGGGCGCGGACCTCGTGCACCCCGACCTGGGCTCGAACAAGAGCGCCACCTGGGTGTTCGACTCGGCCGCGGCGGGCACCGGCGGCGACGTCGAGCAGGCCATCGCCGAGGCCGAGGTGGTGGTGGCGCGGACGTTCCGGCAGCAGCGGCTGATCCCGGCGTTCATGGAACCCCGGTCGGTCGTGGTCGACCCGACGGCGGACGCGGTCACCCTGTGGTCGTCCACCCAGATCCCGCACATCCTGCGCTGGATGCTGGCCGCCACGGTCGGCGTGCCCGAGCACAAGCTGCGCGTCATCGCCCCCGACGTCGGCGGCGGGTTCGGCGGGAAGCTCCAGGTCACGCCCGAGGAGGTGCTGGCGCTGGTGGTCGCGCGCCGGCTGGGCAAACCGGTCAAGTGGACCGAGTCGCGCACCGAGTCCATGCTGTCCGCCCACCACGGCCGCGACCAGGTGCAGAAGATCGTCGTGACGGCCAAGCGCGACGGCACGGTGACCGGGATGCGCGTCGAGCTGCTCGCCGACATGGGCGCGTACCTGCGGCTGGTCGCGCCGGGCGTGCCGATCCTGGGCGCGTTCATGTTCAACGCGATCTACAAGTTCCCGGCCTACAAGTTCACCTGCCACAACGTCTTCACCAACAAGACCCCCACCGACGCCTACCGGGGCGCGGGCCGGCCCGAGGCCACGTTCGCCGTCGAGCGGATCATGGACGAGCTGGCCGCCGAACTGGGCATGGACCCGATGGAGCTGCGGCGCAAGAACTGGATCACCCACGAGGAGTTCCCGTTCGACACCGTCGCCGGCCTCACCTACGACAGCGGCGACTACGAAGCCGCCACCGCGCGGGCGATGGAGCTGTTCGACTACGAGACCCTGCGCGCCGAACAGGAGGAGCGGCGCGCGAACGGCGACCCGGTGCAGCTGGGCATCGGCATCTCCACCTACACCGAGATGTGCGGGCTCGCGCCGTCCCGCGTGCTCGGCGCGCTGCGCTACGCCGCCGGCGGGTGGGAGCACGCGTCGATCCGCATGCTGCCCACCGGCAAGGTCGAGCTGATCACCGGCACCTCGCCGCACGGGCAGGGCCACGAGACGGCGTGGAGCCAGATCGTGGCCGACCGGCTCGGCGTGCCGTTCGAGGACGTCGAGGTGCTGCACGGCGACACCCAGG
Organism: Saccharothrix sp. NPDC042600; assembly: GCF_040647305.1. Taxonomy (NCBI): domain Bacteria; kingdom Bacillati; phylum Actinomycetota; class Actinomycetes; order Pseudonocardiales; family Pseudonocardiaceae; genus Saccharothrix; species Saccharothrix sp. NPDC042600. Next base: position 14,408 of record NZ_JBEZBW010000064.1, read on the forward strand.
TCGCCCCGCGCGGCATGGACACCTACGGGTCGCGGTCGCTGGCCGTCGGCGGCACGGCGATCGTCCTGGCGGCGGACAAGGTGCTGGCCAAGGCCCGGACCGTCGCCGCCCACCTGATGGAGTGCTCGCCGGACGACGTGGACTTCACCGCCGGCACGTTCTCCGTGCGCGGCACGTCCACCACGATGTCGCTGGGTGACGTGGTCGTGGCCGCGCACGTCGCGCACGACCTGCCCGAAGGCGTGGAACCCGGGCTCGACTCCGACGCGGCGTTCGACCCGGACAACTTCTCGTTCCCGCACGGCACCCACCTGTGCGCGACGGAGGTGGACACGCGGACCGGGCGGGTGACCATCCGCAGGTACGTGTGCGTGGACGACGTCGGCAAGGTGGTCAACCCGCTGATCGTGGAGGGGCAGGTGCACGGCGGGCTCGCCCAGGGCATCGCGCAGGCCCTGTTCGAGGAGGCCGTGCACGACGAGGGCGGCACGCTCACCACCGCCACCTTCGCCGACTACCTGCTGCCGTCGGCGGCCGACCTGCCGCACTTCACCACCGACCGCACCGAGACGCCGGCGGAGACGAACCCGTTGGGCGTCAAGGGCGTCGGCGAGGCGGGCACCATCGCGTCCACCCCGGCGGTGGTCAACGCGGTCGTGGACGCGTTGCGGCACAGGGGCGTCAACGACATCCAGATGCCGTGCACGCCGTTCCGGGTGTGGAAAGCGTTGCAGGGCGAACAGGTCGAGACGCCCGCCCGGCCCGGCGCGGGCGGCGGCCTCGGTTCCCTCGGAGGTGGCGCATGATCCCGGCCGCGTTCGACTACGTCGCGCCGGCGTCGGTCGAGGAGGCCGTGCGGGCGTTGGCGGAGGGCGGCGAGGACGCCAAGGTGCTGGCCGGCGGTCAGAGCCTCATCCCCGTGCTGCGCATGCGCCTGGCCGCGCCGACGCTGCTGGTGGACCTGTCCGGGCTCACCGAGCTGACCGGCGTCCACGACGAGGGCGACTCGCTGCTCATCGGCGCCATGACCACGCACTACGAGGTCCAGCGCGACCACTTGGTGCGTGAGCACGCACGGCTGCTGTGCCTGGCCACGGACACCGTCGCCGACCCGCAGATCCGGCACCGCGGCACGTTCGGCGGCGCGCTCGCCCACGCCGATCCGGCCGGCGACCTGCTCGCACCCGCGTTGGCGTTGGACGCTGTGATGGTGTGCGCCGGGCCGGAGGGGACGCGGGAGGTGCCCGCGGCGGAGTTCTTCGTCGACTACTTCACCACCGCGCTGGCCCCGGACGAGCTGCTCACCCACGTGCGGGTGCCCAAGCTGCCCGACTGGGGCGCGCACTACGAGAAGTTCAACCGGGTCGCGCAGGCGTGGTCGATCGTGGCGGTCGCGGCGGCGGTGGAGGTGTCCGGCGGCGTGGTCGCGCGGGCCCGCGTCGGCCTGACCAACATGGGGCCGACGCCCGTGCGGGCCCGCGGCGTCGAGGAGGCGCTGGTCGGGCAGCCGGCCACGGCCGAGGCCATCACGACGGCCGCCTCCCGCGCCGCCGAGGGCACCGACCCGACGACCGACGCCAACGGCGACGCCGAGTACCGCACCCACCTGGCCCGGGTGCTGACCGAACGGGCCCTGACCGCCGCGGTGAGCGCATGAAGCTGGAACACCGGTTCACCGTCCCCGCGCCCGTGCCGGACGTGTGGGCGGCCCTGCTCGACCCGCGGCGGGTGGCGCCGTGCCTGCCCGGGGCCACGTTGACCGAGGTGGACGGGCCGAAGTTCAGCGGCACCGTCAAGGTCAAGCTCGGCCCCGTCGCCCTGCTCTACAAGGGCACCGGGCAGTTCACGTCGGTGTCGGAGGACGCGCACGCGGCGGTGATCAAGGCGTCGGGCAAGGACAGCCGGGGCAACGGCACCGCGTCCGCGACCGTCACCGTGACCCTGAACCCGGACGGGGACGGCACGGCCGTGTCCGTGGTGGCCGACCTGGCCGTCACCGGGCGGCCCGCGCAGCTCGGCCGCGGGCTGATCACCGAGGTCAGCGGCCGGATCGTCGGCGAGTTCGCGGATTGCCTGGCGACGCGGCTCGCGCCGGGGGAGGCTGAGGGGGTGACTGCTTCCCCGACGCCCGCCTCCCGTCCGCCGCTGCGGGCCGTGCCGGACCGGCCGGCCGACCAGCCGGTCGACCTGCTGGGGACCGCCGGCGTGCCGATCCTCAAGCGCGTGCTGCCGGTGTTCCTGGCCGCCCTGGCGGTGGTGTTCGTGGTGGGTCTGCGCCGCAGGCGGCGGCGCTGAAGGCCGTGGTCGGGCGGCTGGTCCCGCTGGGGCTGGCCGCCTGCCTCGTCGCGGCCTGCACCGGGTCGCCGGTGGTCATCACCTCGTCCCGGCCGGCGCCCACCACCACGTCCGCGCCGCCCCTGCCGTCGTTCACCCTGGCGGCCGGCGGCGACATCCTGATCCACCCGGCGCTCACCGCGCAGGCCGACGCCGACGGCGCCCGCGACTTCGTGCCGCTGCTGTCCGGGCTGCGCGAGGCGATCGACGCGGACCTGTCGATCTGCCACCTGGAGACACCGCTGTCCGCGCCCGGCGCGCCGACCTACGGCTACCCGGCCTTCAGCGCGCCGCCCGAGGTGGCGAAGGCCCTGAAGACCATCGGCTACGACTCCTGCTCGACCGCGTCCAACCACACGCTGGACCGGGGTGCCGGCGCCATCAGGACGACCCTGGACCAGATGGACGCGGCGGGCCTGGCCCACACCGGCTCGTTCCGCTCGCCGGAGGAGTCGGCGACCCCGTTGCTGCTGGACGCGCGGGGCGTGAAGGTCGGGCACATCGCCTTCACGTACGGCTTCAACGGCATCCCGCTGCCGCAACCGTGGATGGCCAACCAGCTGTCCGTGGAGGGCGTGCTCTCGGCCGCCCGAGCCGCGAAGGCCGCCGGCGCGGAGGTCGTGGTGGCCAGCCTGCACTGGGGGGCGGAGTACCGGCACGAGGCCACGGCCGAGCAGCGGGAGATGGCGGCGGAGATCCTGGCCGACCCGGCGGTGGACCTGATCATCGGGACGCACGTGCACGCGGTGCAGCCGATCGAGCAGATCGGCGGCAAGTGGGTGGTCTACGGCATGGGCAACGAGGTGGCCCGCCACTCCGAACCGCGCGGCATCACGGAAGAGGGCATCGTGACGCGGTTCAAGTTCGTGAAGGACGCGTCGGGGTGGCGGGTGGAGCACGCCGAGTACGTGCCCACGTTGGTGGAGTTCGGCCCCCCGATCCGGGTGGTCGACCTGACCCGTGTCGAGAAGACCCCTCGCCGGGCGGAGGCGTTGCAGCGCACCGAAAGCGTGGTCGGCAGCATGGGCAGCACGATCAGCCATCGGTGATCACCGGAAAGGGCTACGGGCGGGGCGCGTGCTGCTGCCCCGAACCCGTCGGTCCTCGCCGGGCCGATCTCACCGGTGGACTGCCACGTGCCCGGCGAATTCGGTTATCAGCAGGCCCCATCACGTTGCGCATCGACGACCTGGTCTGATCACCACCTCCGGCCCTCGCGCAGCAGCACCTCCCGCACCAGGGTCACGTGCCGGTTCGGCGTCGCGCCCGCCCGTTGGGCCAGGTAGGCGGTGTTGATCGGCGGGTCTTCGGGGTCGATCAAGGTCACCAGCGCGCCGGACGCCAGGTCGTCCGCGCACAGGTACCGCGGCAGCACGGTGATGCCCGCGCCCGCCACGACCGCCGACAGCACGCCGCGCAGGTCCGGCATCACCACCGCCGCCTGCGTGTTCAGCCGCACCCCGAACACGTGCCGCCAGTACCGGCGCGCGATGGGCAGGTCCTCGGCGTACGTCAGCAGGGGCGCGTCGCCCAGCGTCTCCCCGGTCAGGCGCGACGCCCACGCCGGGGCCGCCACCAGCACGAACTCCTCGTCCATCAGCGGCACGGCGGTCAGCGTGCGCCCGCGGGGGCGCAGGGTCGAGATCACCAGGTCGAACCGTCCCGCCCGCAGCCCGTCCAACAGCTCGTCGGTCAACCCCGTGGTGACCCGCAGCCGCAACCCCTCCGCCACGTGCGGGGCCAGCGCCGGCAGCACGCGCAGGCACAGGACCTCCGCCGGACCGGCCAGGTGCACGGGTTCGGGCGGCGCGGTCGGTCGGCCGCGGTCCAGCACCGCCGTCAGCTCGTCCAACGGCCGCGCGACCTCGGCCGCCAACTCGTCGGCCACGGACGTGGGCCGCACCCCGCGCGGCAGCCGTTCGAACAGCTGGCGGGCCATGCGCTGCTCCAGCAGCCGGACCTGGCTGGTCACGGTCGGCTGCGACAGCCCGAGCACCCGCGCCGCCGACGTGAACGACCCGGCCCGGTGCACCGCCAGGAACGTCCGCAGCAGCGCCAGGTCCAACCCATCAGCAGGCTTATGGGACATGGTGGCGATCCTATTGGTGGACCGATCGCAGTGCGGCCTACCGTCGAAGACATGGCAAAGATCCTGTTCGTGCTGACCGGCTCCGACCACTGGACGCTCGCCGACGGCACGCTCCACCCGACCGGCTTCTGGGCCGAGGAGTTCGCCGTGCCGCACCGGACGTTCACCGGGGCGGGCCACACCGTCGTCGTCGCGACCCCGGGCGGCGTCGTGCCGACCGTGGACCGGGGCAGTCTGTCCGCCGACGCCAACGGCGGCCAGGCGCAGGCCGACGCGATCGCCGCGGAGCTGGAAAGCGCCGCCGCGCTGCGCGCGCCGCTCAAGCTGGAGGACGTCGACCCGGCCGAGTTCGACGCCGTCTTCTACCCCGGCGGCCACGGTCCGATGGAGGACCTGGCGGTGAACGCCGACTCCGGCCGCCTGCTCACCCGCGCGTTGCGGGAGGGCAAGCCGCTGGCCGTGCTGTGCCACGCGCCCGCCGCCCTGCTCGCCGCCGGCGACGCGGTCGCGGGCTACCGGGTGACCGCGTTCACCAACGAGGAGGAGAAGCTCGCGGGCCTCGCGGACAAGGCGAAGTGGCTGCTCCAGGACCGCCTTGAGGCGCTGGGCGTGGACTTCGTGGCCGGTGCGCCGTTCGCGCCGAACGTCGTCGTGGACCGCAACCTCTACACGGGCCAGAACCCCGCGTCGTCCGGTCCGCTGGCCAAGCGGATGCTGGAAGTCCTCTAGAGGCCGCGCACCCGCGCCACGCGGTCCAGCCACTTGCGCGTGGTGGCCTCGTCGGCGGCGAACTCCGCGAACCGGTCGGGCACGGGCGCCCGCCGCGGCACCGGCAGCGCCCCGCCCACCGGCACCAGGGACGCGCTCGCCACGTCCCCGGCCAGCAGCGGCAACGTGCCCAGGCCGCAGGCGAAGTCCAACTCCGGCAACGCCCCCGCGAGCGCCAGCCCGGCCGCCATGCCGACCGACGTCTCGACCGCCGACGACACCACGCACGGCAACCCGCACGCCTCGGCGACCTCCAGCGCCCGCCGCACCCCGCCCAGCGGGGCCACCTTGATCACCGCCACGTCCGCCGCGCCGGCGACCGCGACCTTGAGCGGGTCCTCGGCGCGGCGGATCGACTCGTCCGCGGCGATCCGGACGTCCACCCGCCGCCGCACCGCCGCCAGGTCGTCCAGCGACGGGCACGGCTGCTCGACGTACTCCAGCCCGCGCGCGGCCTTGTCCAGCTCACGGATGGCCCGCACGGCGGTGTCCACGTCCCACGCCGCGTTGGCGTCCACCCGCACCGCGCCGCCGGGCCCCAGCGCGTCGCGCACCGCCGCGACCCGCTCCAGGTCGTCGGACAGCGGCGCGCCCGGGTCGGCCACCTTCACCTTGGCCGTCGAGCACCCGGAGGCGGCGACGATCGCGTGCGCGCGTTCCGGCGACACCACCGGCACCGTGCAGTTGACCGGGACCGAGTCCCGGACCGGCTCCGGCCACCCGCGCTCGGCCGCCTCCACCGCGGTCTCCCACCAGGGCGCGCACTCGGCGTCGGAGTAGTCGAGGAACGCGCAGAACTCGCCCCACCCGTGCGCCCCTTCGACCAGGACGCCCTCGCGGACGGTGATGCCGCGGAACCGGTTGCGCATCGGGATCGAGTAGACCAGCACCCCGGAGACCCTAGATCCCCGGGCCGGCGGACCGGTCGGGGGCGGGACTGTGGATCGGGTCCAAGGCGGCGACCCGCCGCAACGCGCTCTCCGCCGACCCCGGGTCCACCTCCGCGACCTCCTCGACCGCGATCCGCAGGGCGGCGGCGAACTCGTCCACCCGCCGGTCCAGCGCGGCCAGGTCGCGGGTGGACTCGGCGATCTCGGCGGCCAACCCGACCCGGTTCTCGGCGCGGGCCAGGGCGTCCCGCACGGCCAGGCTCTCCCGGAGCGCGACCAACGCCCGCCACAGCGACACCTCCACGCCCCGCAGCCGGGGCGAGTCGGACACCTCGGCGACCGCGAGGAAGTGCTCGCACAACCGCCGGGCCCGCCGCCGCTGCCCGGGGTCGGCGAACTGCTCGCAGTGCACGACGTCCCCGCCGCCCGCCGCCACCACGACGTCCCACTCGGACACCCGGGGCGGCACCGCGCCGACCACCGCCGCCCCCACGAGCACGGCCGCGACCAGCCCGACCTTCCAGCCGGTCCCGGGGACCACCACCGCGATCACGCCGCACAACGGCAACCCGACCGCGGCCGATAATCGCGCCCGCCCGCGACGGGCCCGCCGAACCGCCGCCCGGACCACCTCGGCCCGCTCGACCCCGGGCCGCCACACCCACCAGCGAGGCGACGGCCGCAGCCGCACCACCACCGTCATCCCGAAGCCACCCACCCAGCCCCAGCGCAACCAGACTCCACGCCCAACCTAGCGCCCGCCCACCCCCGACCCCCGCCACCCACCAAGCGGACGCGCCGCACGGCACACCACCGGGGGTTCGGCGAGGGGCGCGGGCAGGCGAGGGGCGCGGGCGGGCGAGGGGCGCGGGCGGACGAGGCGTCGTCGCCCGGCGTGCGCGGGCGAGGCGTCGTCGCCCGGCGTGCGCGGGCGAGGCGTCGTCGCCCGGCGCGGGCGGGCGAGGCGTGGGTGGGCGTGGCGTGGTGGGCCGGCGCGGCTGGTGTCGCTCAAGGCCGCTTCGGCGTGGGTCGGTCAGGGGACGTCCGGGAGTTTCGGCCCGAGCAGGTCGTCCGCGTCGACGATCTTGTACGCGTACCCCTGCTCCGCCAGGAACCGCTGCCGGTGAGCCGCGTAATCGGTGTCCAGCGTGTCCCGCGACACCACCGAGTAGAAGTGCGCCTGCCGACCGTCCCCCTTCGGCCGCAACAGCCGGCCCAACCGCTGCGCCTCCTCCTGCCGCGACCCGAACGTGCCCGACACCTGCACCGCCACCGACGCCTCCGGGAGGTCGATGGAGAAGTTCGCCACCTTCGACACCACCAACGTCCTCAGCTCGCCCTTGCGGAAGGCGTCGAAGAGCGCCTCGCGCTCCTTGTTCTTCGTCGAACCCTGGATCACCGGGGCGTCCAAGGCCTCACCGAGGCTCTCCAACTGGTCCAGGTACGCGCCGATCACCAGCGTCGGCTCGTCCGGGTGCCGGTCGAGGATCGCGCGCACCACCGGCAGCTTCGTGCGCGCCGTGGAGCACAGCTTGTACCGCTCCTCCGCCTCGGCGGTCGCGTACTCCAGGCGCTCGTTGTCCGTCAGCGTCACCCGGACCTCCGTGCACTCCGCCGGCGCGATCCAGCCCTGCGCCTCGATGTCGCGCCACGGCACGTCGTAGCGCTTCGGCCCGATCAGGGAGAACACGTCACCCTCCTGACCGTCCTCGCGCACCAGGGTCGCCGTCAGCCCCAACCGCCGCCGCGACTGGAGGTCCGCGGTCATCCGGAACACCGGCGCCGGCAGCAGGTGGACCTCGTCGTAGACGATCAGGCCCCAGTCCCGGGAGTCGAACAGCTCCAGGTGCTTGTACTCGCCCTTCGACTTGCGGGTGATCACCTGGTAGGTCGCGATGGTGACCGGCCGGATCTCCTTGCGCTCGCCGGAGTACTCGCCGATCTCGTCCTCGGTCAGCGACGTCCGCGCGACCAGCTCCCGCTTCCACTGCCGCCCGGCCACGGTGTTGGTGACCAGGATCAACGTCGTCGCCCGCGCCTCGGCCATCGCCGCCGCGCCGACCAGGGTCTTGCCCGCCCCGCACGGCAGCACGACCACGCCCGAGCCGCCCGCCCAGAACGCCTGCGCCGCCAAGCGCTGGTAGTCGCGCAGCTGCCAGCCGTCCTCGACCAGCTCGATCGGGTGCGCCTCGCCGTCGACGTACCCGGCGAGGTCCTCGGCCGGCCAGCCGATCTTGAGCAGCAGCTGCTTGAGCCGCCCGCGCTCGCTCGGGTGCACGACCACCGTGTCGTCGTCGATGCGGTCGCCCAGCATCGGCTTGACCTTCTTGTGCCGCAGCACCTCCTCCAGCACCGCGCGGTCCAGCGACGACAGGACCAGGCCGTGCGCCGGGTGGTTGGCCAGCTGCAGCCGGCCGAACCGGCCCATCGTGTCCACCACGTCCACCAGCAGCGGCTGCGGCACGGGGTAGCGGGAGAACCGGACCAGCGCGTCCACCACCTGCTCGGCGTCGTGCCCGGCGGCCCGCGCGTTCCACAGGGCCAGCGGCGTGACGCGGTAGGTGTGGACGTGCTCGGGGGCGCGCTCCAGCTCGGCGAACGGCGCGATGGCGGTGCGCGCGTCGTCCGACAGCGGGTGGTCGACCTCCAGCAGCAGGGTCTTGTCCGACTGGACGATCAAAGGGCCGTCGGTCACGAGAGCGCACTCCTGTCGTTGGCGTACCTCCAGTGTTCCAACCGAGTGCAAGTCGATCGCGCCGGCGTGGCCGTTCGGTCACCCTCAGTGCACGGACTCGGTTTGATAAAGCCGTGAACACCCGGATGGGTGAGTCGCTAGCGTGCCAGACCTTCCCACCACGCCCCGACGCGTGGAATTTCGGGAACCCCCGATGTGAACGAAGGTCATCATGAGCACGGACGCGCCCGCGCCCAACCCGAACTACCCGCCGCCCCCGCAGCAGCCGCCGTTCCCGCCGCAGCAGGGCCCGATGCAGCAGGGCCCGATGCAGCAGGGCCCGATGCAGCCGGGTCCGATGCAGCCGGGTCCGGGGCAGCAGGTCCCGATGCAGCAGGGTCCGGTGAAGAAGAAGCCGAACGTCCTGGTGCGCATCCTCACCGCGGTCGCCGGCATCGCGGTGGCCATCGGTGTGACGTACGGCATCGGCTACTTCACCAGCGACGCCGCCCAGACCAAGGCCGGTGACTGCGCGAGCCTGACCGGCACGACCACCAAGCCGGAGTTCAAGACCGTCGCGTGCGGCGCGGCCGAGGCGAACTACACCGTCGCCAAGGTGCTCGGGGGCACGAAGGAGTCCTGCGGCGGCCAGTACTACGACGAGTACACCGAGACCGCCCGCCGCGGCCCGGACTCGAAGCTGTGCCTGATCCCGATCATGGCCGAGGGCAACTGCTACGAGCTGGAGGGCAGCTCGATGGGCTACCCGAAGGTCGACTGCTCGAAGTCGGGCGCCTACAAGCTGACCAAGAAGGCCGAGGGCGTCGAGGACGAGGCCGCCTGCACCGAGGGCGCGCCGCTGACCTTCCCGGAGCCGAAGCTCACCCTCTGCTTCACCCCCGCCGAGAACGCCTGATCCCGGCGGCGGTCGCCTGATCGCGGGGCCGGGTGCGCGTGCCGCTACCTTCTGGGGCGTCACGCGCACCCGTCCAGCGAGGATGACCATGAGCGACGAGCCGAAGCCCGAGGCACCAGGCGACCCCAAGCCGGACACCACGACCGGCGGTGCGACGCCCGCGGCCCCGGCCGGTGGCACGACCGGGGGCACGACTCCCGGCGGCGCCACGCCCGCCGCGCCCACGGGCGACACCAAGCCCCATGAAGGCGACACCAAGCCCCACGAGAGCGAGGCCGGGGCGGACCAGTCCGCCGGTTCCGGCCGTTACCTGATCACCCCGGACGAAGAGGACGACGCGCCCGCTCCCGCCCCCGCCGGCGGCGGTTCGAAGCGGAAGCTGCTGATCGGCGTGCTCGCCGTCGTCGTGCTGGCCGCGGTCGCCGTGGCCGGGTACTTCGTCGTCAGCGAGCGCGCCACCGCGGACGCCGGCGACTGCGTCAGCATCGGCCGCCAGGACGAGAACAACCGGGCCGACGTCAAGACCCTCGACTGCGACGACAACGCCGCCTCCTACAAGGTCGGCAAGGTGCTCGGCAAGTCCGACGAGGCCTGCCCCGAGGAGGGCCTCTACACCGAGGTCTCCCCGGCGGCGAGCGTCGGCGACGGCTACAAGCTGTGCCTGCTGCCCAACATGGCCAAGGGCGCCTGCTACAAGCCCGACGAGGGCACCGGGTTCGTGAAGACCGAGTGCACCGGCCCGGAGACGATCAAGGTCACCGACGTCATCGAGGGCGACATCGACCTGTCCCGCTGCCCGGACAGCGCCGGCATGTCCTACCCCGAGCCGAAGGTCACCTACTGCCTGGCTCCCGCGGAGCTGTGACCCCTTTGCGGTGAACCTCGTCAACCCGGCGGGCGGCCGTGCCGATGTCGTAGACCATGCGGAAGATCGGATGGGTCATCGGCGCGGTCGCCGTCGTGGCGGTCGGGGCGTACGCCTACGCGTTCGTGATGACCGGCAGCGACAACCGGCCCCGCCCGCAACCGGGTGAGTGCGCGCGCATCGAGGGCCGCCCCGAGTCGCCCACCTACCGGGCCGCGAGCTGCGCGGACGACCTGGCCAACGTGAAGGTCGCCAAGGTGGTGGACGCGCAGGCGGAGTGCCCGCGGGGTGGCGCGCAGTACACGCGGTTCACCGGGGCGACGACGTTGTGCCTGATCCCCAACTTCGTCGAGGGCGCGTGCTACGGCCGGGACGAGAAGGCGGGCCTGCGCAAGGTCGACTGCACCAACGCCCAGTCGGTCAAGGTCGTCAAGGTCGCGCACGGCACGCCGACGACGTGTGAGCCGAACCGCACGGTGGCCTACCCGGAGCCGTCGGTCACGTTCTGCCTGGCCAAGAACTCCCCCTGACGCTCGTCCGATCGGCGGCAGGTCGGCTGCGCCGGGAGATGCGCGGAATCCGCTGCGACGGGCGGGTCGGCGGCGGTACGTTCCGGCTCGCCCGAGCGTCGAGAGGAACCCGCGTGACCACGCCCCCGAACCCGCCGCCCCACGGCCCGCCACCGGGTGGCAACCCGCCCGGCTACCCGCCGTCCCAGCCGCAGGGCTTCCCCGCCCAGCCGGGTCAGCCGGGCTACCCGCCGCCGCCCGCCCAGCCGGGCTACCAGCAGCCGGGCTACCAGCAGCCGGGCCTCCCGCCGCCCTACCAGCCCCAGCCGGGCGCCGGCGGGTTCCCGGGCCAGCCCCAGCCGGGCGGCCACCCGGGCCAGTACCCCGGTCAGCCGGGCGGGTACCCCGGTCAGCCGGGTCAGTACCCGGGTCAGCCGGGCGCGTTCCCCGGGCAGCCCGGCTCGGGCGAGTTCCCGGCCCAGCCGGGCTTCGGGCCGCCCCAGCACCCGGGCCAGGCGCAGTTCCCGCCCCCGCCGGAGCAGAAGACCTCCACGGGCGCGAAGGTGCTGATCGCGGTGGTCGCCCTGGGCATCGTCGGCGTCGTGGTCGCGGGTCTGATCGCGAGCAAGGACAGCCCCGGCGGCGCGGAGGCGGGGGACTGCATCAAGGTCAACTCGGTGTCGGTCAGCGACGCCGACGTCGAGAAGATCGACTGCGGCTCGCCCGAGGCCGCCTTCAAGGTGGCCGTCAACCTCGACAGCAGCACCAAGGCGTGCCCGACCGGCGACTACTCCGAGTACCGCGACAGCGGCGGCCGGCGCAGCGACGGCTTCAAGCTGTGCCTGACGCTCAACGCCAAGGACGGCGACTGCTTCAAGCAGGAGGGCACGATAGTCGCGGGCAAAACCACCAAGGTGACCTGTGGTTCTTCGGCCACGCACAAGGTCACCAAGGTCTCCGGCACGGCCGACGAGAACCAGTGCAAGAGCGGCGACATCGTGTACGTCTACTCACAGCCCGCCACCACGATCTGCATGACCGAGACCAAATAGACACCGGGGCCTTCCGCGTGAACGCGGAAGGCCCCGGCGAATTCGGCCACTACGCGCGACCAGGCGGTCGCTCGGTGCTAGTTCGTGGTGCCCGGTGGCAGCAATCCCTGGACGTCCAGGCGACCCGGGAGCACGTCCTCGGTGTCCATCATGTCCGCGACGCGCTGGAGCCGGATCGGGTTGAGCGACAGCGGGAACGTGCCGACCGACACCAGGGCGGCGGTCTGCTGGTCCACGTCGACGTAGCCGGTCAGCGCGTCCTGCACGCCCAGCTTGTTGTTCGACGCGAGCTGCTGCGCCTCCCGGAGGACCTGCCGGAACAGGGCCAGCGTCTTGGGGTTGGCGTCGGCGAACTTCTTGCTCGACGCGTACCCGGACATGGGGAAGTCCTTGGTGGGGCCGACCGCGGTGTCGGTGACGATCCGCGCGCCGACGTCCTTCTGCGCCTTGGTGATGAACGGCTCGGTCATCCACGCGGCGTCGACCTGGCCCGCGCGCAGCGCGCTGACCATCTGGTCGAACGGCATCACGCGCAGGTTGATCCGCTGCTTCTCGATGCCCGCGGTGTCCAGCACGGCCTTGGTGGTCAGCGCGCCGATGTCCTTGTCGCTGTTCACGGCGATGCGCGGGGCCTCGAAGGCGGCCGGGTCGGTGTACTTCGAGTCGGTCGTGACCAGCGCCATCGTGTTGACGCCCGCCTGGTAGGCCTCGCCCTGCAGCTGCAGCTGGGTGCCCTCGGCGACCGTGCGGAACAGGTTCACGTGGCTGGCCCACGTGATGTCCAGCGTGGTGTCGAGCTGCTTGAGGCCCTCCTCCTCGCTGCTCAACGTGACGAGCTGCACGGACAGGCCGGCCTTCTCGAACAGCTTCTCGTTGGTCGCGAGCTTGAGCGGGGCCACGTCGACGACGGGCATCACACCGATGCGCAGTGTGTTGCGTTCCACTTCGGGTGTGTCGTTGCCGTCGGTCCCGGGCAACAGCCCACAGGCCGTCAGAGTCGCGGCACACGCGAACAACGCTGCCGCACGCCGGAGAACACGCGCTGGGGTTGGCATGGCACCTCTCGCCGCGACGACCTCTTGAGCCGGTCCAATTGATCAACTGAATTCTCGGCCGGAAACGCCGATGCGGGGGATGGTAACCACCCGGAGGTGTGAAACGACAGTCCCGGCAGATACGGTGAGTGCTTCCGGAGTCTTCCCCGGGCCAGGGGTTCGGCACTACGCTCACCGGCCGGGTGGCACAAGGTCCAAGTGGACCCCCGTGTCCCCGCGCAGGGCGGGGTGCCTAGCCGGCGCGACCGCCCCTGTGCTGCAATTCGGCCCGTTTTGCGAGTCCATGCTTCGGTCCGTGGGGAGAGGCCGGGGAACACTGCTGCCGGAAGAGGAAGCCCAGGGTGGCCCGACGAGAGAGAGGTCCCAGCCAGTCAGGCGTGGGGATTCCACCACGCTCCGATAGCCCCGGAACGGGTGACGGACTGGCTGCGTTGCGTGATGGAACTGTGACCGAGTCAACGGGCGCTGGGCCGAGCACCGACGTGCGGAAGAAGGACGCCGCCACCGCGGCGGGCTGGCGGCTGCGCAACTGGAAGCTGCCGACCAAGCTGGCCGCCGTGCTGCTCATCCCGACCGTCGCGGCGCTCGCGCTGGGCGGTCTGCGGGTGCAGGCCGACCTGGGGGACGCGACCGAGTTCAACCGGCTGGCCAACGAGATCCAGTTGGAGGCGGCGGTCGCCGACCTGGTCCAGCAGCTCCAGCGCGAACGCGACCTGAGCGCGAGCCACGTCGCCTCCGGCAAGTCGCTGGACCGCGTCGTGCTCGACCGGCAGCTGCGCCGCGTCAACGACACCTCCGACGCGCTCAAGACCAAGATCACCGAACTGAGCGGCGACCTCGACGACGACGTGGTCGCCCGGTTCCGCCGCGCCTCCGAGCAGCTGACCCGGCTCAACAGCCTGCGCAACGCCGTCCGGGACACCGCGTACCCGTCCGACGCCGTGCTGCGCACCTACTCCGAGTCCGTGGAAAGCCTCCTGGACCTCGGTGAACAGGCCATCGCCGGGATCAACAACCCGGAGCTGGTGCGGCTGCACCTGGCCACCAACGCGATCGCCCGCGTCAAGGAGCAGGAGTCGCGCAAGCGCGGCATCATGCTCGACGTGTTCCAGCGGGGGAACTTCGGCCCCGGCCAGGAACGCGCGCTGCTCGCCGCCAACGCCGAGCTGGACGCGGCCCGCAACGACTTCCGCAAGTCCGCGACGCCCGAGCAGGCCAAGATCTACGACGACACCGTCACCGGCCTGATCGTCGACACCGCGAACGACATGCAGGAGTCGGCGCTGAACCTGGCCGCCGCCGGCAAGAGCCTCGGCTCGCTGCGCCCGGAGAAGTGGGACATCGCGTCCACGCTGACCGTGAACCTCACCCGGGACGTCGAGAACCTGCTGCTCGAACAGCTGCAGAACCGCACCGACGAGCTGACCGGCGAGGCCCGCACCGCGGCGCTCTACGACTCGATCATCGTCCTCGGCGCGCTGCTGCTGGCGATCGTGATGGCCCTGTTCGTGGCCCGCTCGATCCTCAACCCGCTGCGCACCCTGCGCCGCACCGCCCTCGACGTCGCCGACCACGGCCTGCCGGACGCGGTCGCGAACATCCTCAAGGACCCGAACCCGCAGGAAGCCGCCAAGACGGCCATCGCGCCGGTGCCCATCACGACCCGCGAAGAGGTCGGCCAGGTGGCCCGGGCGTTCGACGCGGTGCACGGCGAAGCGGTCCGGCTGGCCGCCGAGCAGGCGCTGCTGCGCGACAACGTCAACGCGATGTTCGTCAACCTGTCCCGCCGCTCGCAGGCCCTGGTCGAGCGCCAGTTGAACCTGATCGACCGGCTGGAGCAGGACGAGCAGGACCCCGACCAGCTCGCCTCGCTGTTCGAGCTGGACCACCTCGCGACCCGCATGCGGCGCAACTCCGAGAACCTGCTGGTCCTCTCCGGCACGGACCTGTCCCGCCGGCTGACCCGCCCGGTCCCGGCCGCCGAGGTCCTGGGCGCCGCGGTGTCCGAGGTCGAGCAGTACGCCCGCGTGCAGGTCGGCCAGACCCCGGAGCTCACCGTCCAGGGCCGCGCGGTCAACGACCTCGTGCACCTCATCGCCGAGCTGCTGGACAACGCGACCGCGTTCTCCGACCCGGTGACGAAGGTGACCGTGCGCACGGCCCGCACCCGCAAGGGCGAGCTGGCCATCGAGATCCAGGACCGCGGCGTCGGCATGGCCGAGCAGGAGATCGCCGACGCCAACGAGCGCCTCGCCGACCCGCCCGAGGTCGACGTCGCCGTGTCCCGCCGCATGGGCCTGTACGTGGTCGCGCGGCTGGCCAAGCGGCACGACATCAAGGTCCGGCTGCGCGCCAACGAGGACATCGAGGGCGGCACCACCGCGCTCGTCGTGGTCCCCGACACCCTGGTGTCCTCGCCCGGCGCCGCCGCCGCGGCCCCGACCGTCTCGGCGTTCGGCGAACCCCCGGTGTCCGCCTTCGGCGAACCCCTCGGCGCCGGTTCTGGCTACACGCACCCGGCGGAGCGGGCCAGCGGCATCGCCGGCGCGTTCACCGCGAGCACGCCGCGCGTCGAGGACGAGCCGGCCTTCCCGGTCAGCTTCGTCCAAGGCGAGGGCGAGCCGGACGCGGCGGCCCTGCCGACCTTCGGCGAGGCCCCGGCCGAGACCTCCGGCGAGATCTCCCAGCCGTGGCTGCCGATGGCCGACGAGCACACCACGCGCGACGTCGACAACGAGCCGTCCGGCACCTTCGGCGAGCCCACGCTGTTCACCGCCTACTCCGACCGCCACGAGGACGAGGACGCCGACCAGCACGGGTTCGAGACCACCCAGTTCGCCCCGGCCATCGAGAGCCGCCTCGCGGGCGAACCGCTGGTGGACGCGTTCGCCGACCACCCCGGGCCCGCCCAGGCGGAGCCGGCGCAGGCGGAGTCGGCCCACGTGGAGCCGGCCCGGCGCAACGGCTCGACGCCGCACGCGCCGGAGGCCGCGCCCGCCGCGCCCAGCCGGGACGACCTGGACGCCCCGACCGAGCGGCTGCCGATCTACGAGGCGGTCCTCTCCCAGTGGTTCCAGGCCGTGGGCAGCGAGACCAACGCGGCCACCGCGCAGGACGTCCCGCCGGCCCCGGAGCGCGCCGTGGAGGCTCCGGAACCGCCGTCGGCCGCCCTGCCGACCCGCAAGCCCCAGCCCGTGCCCCCGGTCGCCCCGACCACGGAAGGCGGCCCGGCGCACCCGCCGGTCGCCCCCCGCGAGGTCGACCAGGGCCGGCCGTTCACCGAGGGCGGACTGCCCAAGCGGCAGCCCGGCTCGGCCGACCACCTGCCCAAGCGCGCCGCGGAGGTGCCCCGCGTGACCGAGCCCGAGCCGGTCGTCGAGCCCGAACCCGCCGCGGCGTCCGCCGAGTCGGTGTGGCAGTCGCCCGCCGACGAGGGCTGGCAGGCCGCCCAGGCCCTGCTCAGCAAGGCCCCCGAGACCACGACACAGGCAGGGTTGCCCAAGCGGGTGCCCAAGGCTCAGCTTGTGCCGGGATCCGCCGCACCGAGGACCACCCCGTCCGCGGAGCGGCAACCGCAGCAGCGGCCCCCGCTGCCCCCACGGAGCGCTGACGCGATCCGTGGACGCATGTCGAGTCTTCAGCAGGGCGTCCGTCGAGGGCGACACGCGTTGATCGACGCTTACGCTGGTGACATGTCGAGCCGGCAAGACGAGGAGCAGGAGTGACGACCGCAGCTCAGCCAGGCAGCTTTGGTTGGCTTATCACCGACTTCGTGCGCCGGGTTCCCGGTGTGGCACATTCCGTGGTCGTGTCGGCGGACGGGCTGCTGCTCGCCGGCTCCCAGGGACTCCCCCGGGACCGCGCCGAACAGCTCTCCGCCGTCGCGTCCGGACTGGTCAGCCTCACGGCCGGCGCGGCGCGGTGCTTCGAGGCCGGTGCCGTCAACCAGACCGTGGTCGAGATGGAGCGGGGGTACCTGTTCCTGATGTCCATCAGCGACGGCTCGTGCCTCGCCGTCCTCGCGGCCCCGAACTGTGACATCGGTCTCGTGGCCTACGAGATGACCCTCCTGGTCGAGCGCGTCGGCCAGCAGCTCACCCCGGAGCTGCGCGCGCAGCTCCAGGGCGTGGTTCGGCGGTAGTCCTCATGAGATCGTGGGGGTGAGCGGTAAATGGCTGAACGATCTGGCGCCGGCGGACGCCGCTTCGGTAGGAACTTCAACTACCAGGAGTGGGCGGTCGGTGGCTTCCAATTCGCTGAGCCGGATGCCGACCCCGCAGAGGACGAGGAAGCCGAGCACGCATCCAACCCGTGGACCGGTCGGACGGCCGAACCGCCACGGGGAGAAGGCACAGGGCAGGGGCTAGGCGATATGTCTCAGCGTGAGGTTGACGACTCGTCGTACGACTACGACGACGTTCCCAACCGGTTCGACATCGACGGGTACGGCAGCGGCCTGTTC
The DNA here is from genome assembly GCF_040647305.1 of Saccharothrix sp. NPDC042600. Lineage (NCBI taxonomy): Bacteria > Bacillati > Actinomycetota > Actinomycetes > Pseudonocardiales > Pseudonocardiaceae > Saccharothrix > Saccharothrix sp. NPDC042600. The sequence goes on from NZ_JBEZBW010000064.1 coordinate 32,022, forward strand.
GGAGGTCCGGGGGCCGACCTGTTCGGCGCCCACGGCCTGCCCGACAGCGTGCCGGAACAACTGCCCTACACGACCGGACCGCAGCCGGTCGTGCGACACGAGGAGGACCCCGCGGCCGAGTCCGGCTCGCTGGTCCGCCCGTACACCCGGACCGGCGGTCGCACGCGGCCGGACTACGACCTCGCCATCGAGGCGCTGGTGTCCACCAGCGAGCGGGGCATGGAGCGGGACGCGGCCGTGCTGCCGGAGCACCGGTCCATCTGCGGCCTGTGCACCGACACCCGCTCGGTGGCGGAGGTCGCCGCGCACCTGCGGCTCCCGCTGGGCGTGGTGCGGGTGTTGATCGGTGACATGGCGAGCATGGGTTTGGTTTTGATTCACCAGGGTGGCTTGGTCGTGGGGGACCGGCCGTCCATTGAATTCCTTGAGAGGGTGCTCAGTGGGCTTCGCAGGCTCTAGCCCCAACGCGGCCGAAGGCGCTCGCAAGCCGACGACTTCCGCGAAGATCGTGGTCGCCGGTGGTTTCGGTGTGGGCAAGACGACGTTCGTCGGTTCCGTGTCGGAGATCGTTCCGCTGACCACCGAAGCGGTGATGACGGAGGCCAGCGCGGGGGTTGACGACCTGTCGGCGACGCCGAACAAGGTCACGACGACCGTGGCGATGGACTTCGGCCGGGTGTCGTTGGACCAGGACCTGATCCTGTACCTGTTCGGTACGCCGGGTCAGCACCGGTTCTGGTTCATGTGGGACGACCTGGTGCGCGGTGCGATCGGGGCGATCGTGCTGGTGGACACGCGGCGGTTGGCGGACGCGTTCGCGTCGATCGACTTCTTCGACGACCGGCAGTTGCCGTACGTGGTGGGGGTGAACTGCTTCGACGGTTTGCTGCACCACCGGATCGAGGACGTGCGCGAGGCGTTGACGATCGACCAGTCGGTGCCGATAGTGACGTGTGACGCGCGGAACCGTCAGTCGACGAAGCAGACGTTGATCACGTTGGTGGAGCACGCGATGCGCCAGTGGATGTCGGTGCGCGCGGGCTGATCGCCCGGCTCGGCTTCGGGGGCGGCTTCGGCTCGGGGCCGCCCTTCGCGCTGCCCGGCGTCAGGCGGTGACGCCGCCCGATGGCCCCGCCCTTCGATGGCCCCGCTGGCCGGTGGCGCGGCGAAGGGCGGCCTCCGGGTCGGGGAGACCGCCCTTCGCGCGGCTTCAGGTCACCGGGCGCCGTCAGTCGATGTTCCAGATCCAGACCCAGCTGTCGCCGTCGTCGTCATCGTCGTGCCAGCCGTCGTCGTCCCAATCGTCGTCGTCGTCCCAGTCATCGCCGTGGTCCCAGTCGTGGTGGTGGCCGCCCCACGAGTCGTCATCGTCGTGGTGACCGCCCCACCAGCCGTGGTGGTTGTGGCATTCGTTGGACTGGCTGGCGCCATCGAAGATGATGCTGTTGACGATCTCGTTCGAGCAGTCGTCGCCGCCGCGGTCCGACGTTGCCGGGGACGCCGTCGCCGTGACCGCCGACAACACCAACGCGCCCGCCGTCGTCGCAGTCGCCAGCAGGACCTTTCGGATGATGGACATGCGCCACTCCTCCCGAGTTGGTTCGCGCATGGAACAAGTCGTCTCGAACGCTAGGTCACCGCGGCGGCACCGGCGGGTGGTCACGGGTACCCGTACGGGCATAACGCTGGGTGGCACGACGGCCCGCACCGGGGGGTCTCGTCGTGGGAGACCGCCCGGGCGGGACCGGCGAGCGGGGTGACGCCCGCCCCTGGTGCGGCCCTGTGTCGGACGTTCTTGCCGCACCACAGAAAGTAAAAGACCGCGGGAACCCCGTGGGGTGTTCAAACTCCCCGTTCGGGGATCACGCAGGGTCGTCCTCGACCAGAGCGGCCGAAGTGATGCGGTGCAACGGGAAGCGCCGGACCTCGCCGTAGCTGACGTCCACGCCCTCCAGCACGCCCCCGCCGACGACCTGCGGCTTGATCACCCGCCGCGCCGCGGTGCCGTGCCCGTCCACGAAGTCCACGAGCACGCCGCGCCCCTCCCGGGCCGCCCGCTGCAACAACTCCAGCGTCGCCGACGGGCCCGCGCCCAGGTGGCCCGGCACCGCGACCCGCGCCCCGCCCGTGGTCGCCGCCGCCCGGTCGCCGGCGCGCACCAGCCGCACCAGCTCGCCCAGCTGCTCGTCCGACGGGACCGACGGCACGGCCACGCGCCGCCTGCCCCGGCCCGGGATCCGCCGCCCCGCCGCGCGCAGGTCCAGCACCCGCCCGTCCGGCCCCTCGGCGGCGGGCGCGAACCCGGCGGCCCGCAGGCCGTCCACGACCTCCGCCAGCGGGTACGGGCTGACCAGCACCGTCGGCGCGATGCGGCGCAGCTCCAGCCGTTCCGCCGCCGGGTGCGCGACCACCTCGGCGACCAGCACGGGGTCGTCGCAGCGCAGGAACGACCCGGCCGCCCCGCCGCGCAGTCGCCCGTGCTTGCGGGCGGTGTCGTCGATCAGGTAGGTCAGCGACTGCGGCACCGGCGTCTTCGACTTGGCCCGGAACAGCTCGTGCAGCTCGGCGGCGGTCTTGCCGGCGTCGAACGCCCGCCGCACCGACCCCTCGTGCACCCGGTACACGGTCGCGCCGCCGGCCGACTCGACGTCCGCGACCAGCGCGACGTCCTCCGCCAGCTCCGGCTCCAACCGACCCGGCGCGACGACCGTCAGGTCCGCCTGCACCAGCACGTGGTCCACCGGCGGGGGCAGGGCGTCGCCCAGCCGCTTCGCCGCCGGGCCGGGGCCCTCGGACAGCAGCGTCCGGCCCTGCGCGGTCAACGCGCCCAGCGCCAGCACGCCCACGGCCGTGCCCTCGTCCACCGCCCACCGCACCAGCTCGTCGCGCAGCCGCCCACCGCGCCGGGGCGCGCGCCACGCCAGCACCGCGGCCAGCTCGGCCACGTCCGGCACGGCCGTGCCCGGCGGCAGGGCCGCGAGGGCGTCCAGGATCCGCCGCCGGTCGCGCGGCGCGCCCGGCCGGTTCAGCTCCGGGGCCAACGGGTTGAGCAGCCGGTCGCGGTCGTCGCGCTGCCCGATGAGCCCCGGCAGCCGGGGCAGGTCCAGCCACGCCTGCGCGAGCGTCGCCCACCGGTGCTCCGGCGCGGCGGTCAGCCACGAGTCGGCCTGCGTCGTCGGCACCCACTCCGGGTCGGCGCCCTCGCTGTCGGCCACCAGCCCGGCGTTGACCACCAGCTCCACCAGCAGCGCGGCCCGCCGCTCGTCCACGTCCAGGTCCTTGGCGACCCGCCGCAGCTCCCGCACGCCCACGCCGCCGGACCGCAGCACGGCGGGCGGTTCCTCCGACCACAGCCCGAGCAGCCCTTCGACGTGCCGGCACAGCTCCAGCGCCGCACCGCCGCCCGTGCTGTCCACGGTGGTCGGCACGCGCTCGACGGTGGTCAACGGCGGCTCGGCGGTCTGGACGTCGCCCAGCGGGCGGTCCCCGCGCACCTTGAGACCGATCTCACGCGGCAACTCGACGGTCAACGCGTCCCGCCGCACCAACAGGCCCCTGGCCAGCAGTTTCTGGATCGGCGTCGTGGCGTTGGCCAGCGACACGACGTGCGCGGCGTCCTTCGTCTGCCCCACCGGCGGCCCGGCCGCCAACGCGCCCAGCACCCGCCGCTCGTCCTCGCCCAGCACCCCGAGGTCGGCCTCGGCCAGCGACGGCACGGACCGCCCCAGCCCGCACGGGAACGGGTTGACCGCGTCCCGCGTGGCGGGCGGCGTGGACAGCGCGGAGAGCTCGCCCCACACCAGCGCCCGGTCCCGCAACAGCCGCACCGTCGGCCGGACGTCCACGTCGAACAACGCCGCGAGCTGGTCGAACGCGACGGGGTGCAGGTCGGCGTCCAGCACCAGCAGCGCCTCCAGGACGCTCAACGCCAGCGTGTCGAGGTCCTCGCAGGCCCGCGAGACCGACGCCCGCGACCCGATCCGGGTGGCGAGCACGGTGACGTCGGCCGGCGGCGGCGTGGCCAGGTCGGGTCGGGCGCGCAGCAGCGCCACGAGCGCGGAGTCGTCCTGCGCGCGCAGCCAGTCGGCGAGAGTGGTGCCGGACATCCCCACCACGGTATAGGGCCGCGCGCGCACGGGGAGCGGTGAGGCACACTTGTCCACGACCAGCAGCACCCCCGAGGAGGAACCGTGGCCAAGGCCCGCCCCGAGCGCATCGACCCGAACTGGCCGGAGCCGCCCGCGGACGGCAAGTACGCGGTGAGCGAACTGGCCAGCGACGTGCAGGGCGCCCTGTCCCCGTTCGGCAAGGTCACCTTCCCGCTCCCGGTGGAAGACCTGGGCTACCACCACCCGACCACCGAGATCAACCGCTGAGGCGCCGGCCCGCGAACCGCTCGGGAACGCCGCGCACCGCGCGGGTGAGCCGCCGACCACCGGCTCCCGGCCGCGCCCGCGCGGCGTTCCCGGCGCGTGGAGTCTCCCGGGCAGAGCGGGTCGAGCCGCAAGAGTTTCGTTAATCCGGTCGGACTACGCTGAACCCTCCGCTGAGCAGTGCTGTTCTGGGAGGTTCGATGCCGGTCCCCGGCCCTGGTTACTCGATCACCGTCCGCCTGGAGGCGCCGCCGTCGGCGAGCGCGGCGGGGGACCTGACCTCGGCCGTCGGGCGCGCCGGCGGGGTCATCACCGCGTTCGACGTCGTCGAGTCGCACAACGACCGCGTCATCATCGACCTCACCTGCAACGCGCTGTCGGCCAACCACGCCAAGGACATCACCGACACCCTCGGGCTGCTGCCCGGGATCGTGGTCCGCAAGGTGTCCGACCGGACGTTCCTGGTCCACCTCGGCGGCAAGATCGAGATCTCCTCCAAGGTCCCGCTGCGCAACCGCGACGACCTCTCCCGCGCCTACACCCCCGGCGTCGCCCGGGTCTGCCAGGCCATCGCCGAGAACCCCGACGACGCCCGCCGCCTCACGATCAAGCGCAACACGGTCGCCGTCGTCACCGACGGGTCCGCCGTGCTGGGCCTGGGCAACCTCGGCCCGGCCGCCGCGCTGCCGGTCATGGAGGGCAAGGCCGCGCTGTTCAAGAAGTTCGCCGGCGTCGACGCGTGGCCGGTGTGCCTGGACACCCAGGACACCGAGGAGATCATCCGCGCGGTCGAGCTGATCGCCCCCGTCTACGGCGGCATCAACCTGGAGGACATCGCCGCCCCGCGCTGCTTCGAGATCGAGGCCCGGCTGCGGGAGAAGCTGGACATCCCGGTCTTCCACGACGACCAGCACGGGACCGCCATCGTCGTCGTCGGTGCGCTGCGCAACGCGCTGCGCGTGGTCGGCAAGAAGCTGTCCGACTGCAAGGTCGTGGTCTGCGGCGTCGGCGCGGCCGGGTCCGCGATCATCCGACTGCTGCTCAAGCAGCGGCCCGGCGACATCGTCGCGGTCGACGTGGACGGCATCGTGCACCGCGACCGGCCGGGCCTGGACGACAACCTGAAGTCCATCGCGGCCGTCACCAACAAGGACAACACGTCCGGCCGCCTGCACGACGCCCTGGTCGGCGCGGACGTGTTCATCGGCGTGTCCGCCCCGAACCTGTTCGGCGCGGACCAGGTCGCCACCATGAACCCCGACGCCATCGTGTTCGCGCTGGCCAACCCGGACCCGGAGATCGACCCGATGGAGGCGCAGAAGCACGCCGCCGTCGTCGCCACCGGCCGCAGCGACTTCCCCAACCAGATCAACAACGTCCTGGCGTTCCCGGGCGTCTTCCGGGGCCTGCTGGACGCGCACGCCCGCACCATCACCGACGCGATGCTGCTGGCCGCCGCGACCGCCATCGCGGACGTGGTCGACGGGGAGAAGTTGAACGCCTCGTTCATCGTGCCGAGCGTGTTCGACGCGTCCGTGGCGCCCGCCGTCGCCGAAGCCGTCCGGAAGGCGGCGGTCGAACAGGCCTAGCATCGGCCGCATGACCAAGCAGTTCACCCACCTGGACTCCAGCGGCGCGGCGCACATGGTGGACGTCTCCGGCAAGGAGCCGACCACCCGCACGGCGGTCGCCTCCGGTGTCCTGCGCACGACCGACGAGGTGGTGGCGCTGCTGGGCGGCGACGCCCTGCCGAAGGGCGACGCGCTGGCCACGGCGCGCATCGCGGGCATCATGGCGGCCAAGCGGACGTGGGAGCTGGTGCCGCTGTGCCACCCCATCGCGCTGTCCAAGGTGTCCGTGGACCTGCGGCTGGGCGACGCGGCCGTGCACATCACGGCCACCGTGCGCACCACCGACCGGACCGGCGTGGAGATGGAGGCCCTGACGGCGGTGTCCGTCGCCGGGCTGACCCTGCACGACATGGTCAAGTCGGTGGACCCGGCGGCGACGCTGGACGCGGTCCGGGTGGAGCGCAAGGAAGGCGGCAAGACCGGCCTGTGGGAGCGCCCGTGAGGACCGCGCGCGTGGTGACCGCGTCCAACCGGGCCTCCGCCGGGGTCTACGCGGACCGGGGCGGGCCGATCATCGTGGCGTGGCTGCGCGAACGCGGCTTCGAGACGCCCGACGCCACCGTGGTGCCCGACGGCGAGCCGGTGGCCGACGCCCTGCGCGCGGCCGTCGCCGCGGGCGTGTCGGTGGTCGTCACGACCGGCGGCACGGGCATCAGCCCCACCGACCGGACCCCGGAGGCGACTCGGTCCGTGCTGGACTTCGAGGTGCCCGGTGTGGCGGACGCCATCCGCATGTCAGGCTGGCCTCGCGTGCCCACGGCCGTGCTGTCGCGCGGCGTGGCGGGCGTCGCCGGGCGGACGTTCGTGGTGAACCTGCCCGGCTCGACCGGCGGGGTGCGCGACGGGTTGGACGTGCTCGGCACGCTGCTGGAGCACGCGGTGGACCAGGTGGCCGGAGGTGACCACGCATGACCGAGGTGCTGCGGGCGACCGTCAGCGACCAGCCGCTGTCGGTGGAGGAGCACGCGAAGCTGGTGGAGAACGCGGGCGCGGGCGCGGTGGTGACGTTCTCCGGCGTGGTCCGCGACCACGACCACGGCCGGACCGTGCGCGAGCTGGAGTACGTGGGGCACCCGACCGCCGGCGACGTGGTGGCCGAGGTCGTCGCCGACGTGGTCGCGAAGTTCGAGGGCGTGCGCGCGGTGGCCGTGTCGCACCGGGTGGGCGAACTGCGCATCGGGGACGTCGCGCTGGCGTGCGCCGTGTCGGCGGAGCACCGGGGCGAGGCGTTCGCGGTGTGCTCCGAGCTGGTCGACGAGGTGAAGCGGCGGCTGCCGGTGTGGAAGCGGCAGGTGTTCGCCGACGGCACCGACGAGTGGGTCAACTGCCCCTGAGCAGCACGAAAAGGGGCGTTGTGCACGAGCACAACGCCCCTTTCACGTTCCCGTGGCGTCTTTACGGGTCCAGCTCCCGCGCCACCGCGCGGACCACGTCGGCGATCAGCTTGGTGTTCTTGCGGTCGGGGTAGCGCCCCCGCCGCAGCTCCGGCTGGACCTTCAGCTCCAGCAGCTTGATCATGTCCTCGACCAGGCCGTGCAGCTCCTCCGCGGGGCGCCGCCGGGCCTCGGCCACCGAGGGCGTCGGGTCGATCAGGCGCACCGACAGGGCCTGCGGGCCGCGCCGGCCCTCGGCCATGCCGAACTCGATGCGCTGTCCGGCCTTGAGGCCCTCGACGCCCGGGGGCAGCGCGGACTTCCGCACGTACACGTCCTCGCCCCCGTCTTGGGTGACGAAGCCGAAGCCCTTCTCCGAGTCGTACCACTTGACCTTGCCGGTCGGCACCGCGCTCACCAATCCTCGATCAACCACACGACGAACGCGCCCCAGGCGTGCCCGAGGCGCGTCCCACCAGACTATCCAGAACACCACCGCCGGGGCACCTCCGATCGCGCGACTACGCTCACCCCATGCCGACCTCGAAGCTGATGCCGCTGGCAGTGGCGCTGTTCGCGCTGGGTGTCGTGGCGATCGTCGCGATGTTCGTCGCGGGCGAGCCCGGGTTGCCCGGCTGGGTGTTCGCGGCGGGCTGGCTGCTCGCGCCCGCCGGGCTCGCGCTCGGCGTGTTCAGCGCGGTGCGGAACTCCCGCTCCCGAGGCTGACGGCGTTCTCGCGCAGCCAGTCCGGGAACTCCGCCAGCGAGGCGAGGACGACGTCCGCGCCCTCGTCCGCCAGCTCCTGCCGCGAGCAGGGCCCGCTGACCACGCCGACCGCCGTCGCGCCCGCGGCCTTCGCGCCCCGCATGTCGCCGACGTGGTCGCCCACGTAGACGGCCGCCCGGTGCAGCTTGAGCGCCTCCGCCTTGCCCGCCGCCCACAGCTCGCCGAACAGGTGGTCCACCTCCCAGCCGAGCGCGGCCAGGTGCAGCGCGGCGTTGGCCCGGTACTTGCCGGTCACGACGATCGTCGTGCCACCCAGCTCCCGCACGGCCGCAAGCGCTTGCGCCGCGCCGGGCAGGGCGACCGTGGCGGGGATGACGATCTCCGGGTACAGCGCCCGGAACCGCGCGACCAGCGCCGGGACCTCGTCCTCGGGCACGCCGAAGTCGCGGTAGACCATGTCCAGGGGCGGCCCGAGGTTGGCCGCGAAGCGCTCGCCGTCCAGCGCGTGCCCGGACTCGGCGCCGACGGCGTTCATGACGGCCGCCATGCCGGGCCGGGGATCGATGAGCGTCATGTCGAGGTCGAAGCCCACGGTCAACGGCACACCCGGAACTCTACGGTCTTTACAAAACCCGGCTCTGTGTAAAGCTTTGCGCCGTGACCGACCTCACCCGGACGCTGCTGGACGCGGCGGCGGACCTGCTCGCGGCCCACGGCTCGCGCGGCCTGCGGATGGTGGACGTGGCCACCAGGGCGGGCGTGAGCAGGCAGACCGTCTACAACGAGTTCGGCAACAAGGAGGCCCTGGTCCGGGCGGTGGCCCTGGACAAGACGGCCCACTTCCTGGCCGGCGTGCACGACCAGCTCGCCGCCGCGGCGGACCCGCTGGAGGGCCTGCGCGCCGCCGTGGAGTTCGTCCTGGACCAGGCGGCCCGCGACCCGCTGGCCCACTCCGTCTTCAGCGGCGCGAACGCGGAGGACATGCTCCCGTTCATCACCACCCGCGGCCACGAGATCCTCAGCGCGGCGGCCGAGGTGTTCGCGGCGCACGTGGCCGCGCACTGGCCGGACGTCCCCGAGGACCACCGGGCCCTGGTCGCCCAGGCCACCGTGCGGCTGGTGGTCAGCCACCTGTTGACCCCGGCGGGCGACGCGGCGGCGATGGTCGTGGCGGTGGCGCGGGCGCTGCTCACCTGACCGCCGGCTCGGGCAGGATGGTGGGGTGCGGATCATCCTGAACCTGATCTGGCTGGTGCTCAGCGGCTTCTGGCTGGCGATCGGGTACGTCCTGACCGGGATCGTGTGCTGCGTCCTGATCATCACCATCCCGTGGGGGCTGGCGGCGTTCCGGATCGCCAACTACGCGCTCTGGCCGTTCGGGCGGCAGGTGGTGGACCGGGCCGACGCGGGCGCGCCGTCGCTGCTCGGCAACGTCATCTGGATCGTCGTCGCCGGGATCTGGCTGGCCATCGGGCACGTGGTGACCGGCGTGCTGCTCTGCGTCACGATCATCGGCATCCCGCTCGGCGTCGCGAACTTCAAGATGGTCCCCGTGTCGCTGATGCCGCTGGGCAAGGTCATCGTCCCGGCGTAGCCGAGTCCAGGCGGACCACCAGGCACGGGCCGCCGCTGTAGAGGCCCGCGTCCACGGCCAGCACGCGGTCGTCGGCGTAACGCAGCGGGCCGTCGATCTCCTCCGGCGACACGCCGAGCTGGTCGGCGATGACGCTGTGCCCGTGGACGACCTCGCGCCCGCCCAACACCTCCAGCAGCTCGGCGGCGACGTCGCCGCCCTCCGGGCCGCGGAACGCGTAGCGGGTGGTCATCTTGCGCCAGCACTCCCACCACGCCTCCAGGTCCGAGCCCTCCAGGACCTCCCGCACGGCCGCGTTGACCTGCTCGATCGTGGTGCCCCACTCCAGGTAGGCGAGCGTGTCGGAGTGCATCAACAGGTGCTCGTCGACCAGCCGCAGCACCGGCCGGCTGGTCAGCCAGTCGATGTGCCGGTCGGTCAGCCGGTCCTGGTCGCTGCGCAGGCCGCCGTTGAGCAGCCAGCTGCGGGCGAAGCTGCGCGGGGTGGGGGCGTTGGGCACGTGGGTGTCGCCGAAGCGGTGCATGCCCAGGAGCAGGATCTCGTGGTTGCCGATGAGGGCGTCGACGCGCCCCTCGGACTGCTCGGACAGCTTCATGACGAACTCGATGACCCCGATGCCGTCCGGCCCGCGGTCGACGAAGTCGCCCAGGAACCACAGCTCCGCGTCGCCGCCGGTCCAGTCGCCCCCGGCGTCCACGAGCTGCTGGGCGTGCAGGGCGCGGGTCAGCTCGGCGAGGTGCCCGTGCACGTCGCCGACGACGAAGAGCGGTCTGTCCACACCAGCGACGATAAGCGACGATCCGGTGCGACGCGTAGAAGTGGATCACCGCGGGGCCGGATGCGGACGTCGCACTGGGCCGTGCGGCCTCCCCCACCGGGGTGAAGTCCGCGCGTTCCGCGTGACGGAACCCGCCCGTGGGCATTCTCACCGGCATGAGGGAGCACCTGGAACGGGTCGCGGTCGTGCTGGACGAGGTCATGGCGGAGACCGCCGCGACCGGGGCGCTGACGCCGTGGGAGCACGTCGACTGGCTGCGGCTGCACGCCGACCTGCTGGACCGCCTCGGCGCGGCGGCCGGCCCGGCCAGTGCGGTGTCCGGGCGCGGCGAACTGGTCCGCGACCAGGCCGAACGGCTGGCGGACCGGCTCAACGGACTGCCCGGCGCGGACCTGCCCCGCACCACCGGCGCGCCCGGCGGACGGCCGGCGCTCGTGCGGGTCACCGCCGGCGACGAGCCGTTCGAGCGCCTGGTCGTCGCCGGCGACCTGGACGTGGTCCGGGTCGAGCCCGAGGCCTAGTCCTCGTCGGGGAACGGGTTCGCCGAGTGGCCGACCAGCTCGGCGATCGACTTCACCACCCGCGTCGGCCGGTACGGGTACCGCTCCGCCGTGGAGTCCGCCGAGATGCCGGTCAGCACGAGGATGGTCCGCAGCCCCGCCTCCAGGCCGGACCGGACGTCGGTGTCCATCCGGTCGCCGATCATCAGCGTGTTCGCCGAGTGCGCGCCCAGCGCGCGCAGCGCCGACCGCATCATCAACGGGTTGGGCTTGCCCACGTAGTAAGGCTCGCGCCCGGTCGCCCGCTCGATCAGCGCGGCGATCGACCCGGTCGCGGGCAGCGAGCCCTCGCGGGACGGGCCGGTCGCGTCCGGGTTGGTCGCGATGAACTTCGCGCCCTCCTCGACCAGGCGGATCGCCTTGGTGATGGCGGTGAAGCTGTACGTGCGGGTCTCGCCGAGGACGACGTAGTCCGGGTCGCGGTCGGTCAGCACGTACCCGATCTCGTGCAGCGCCGTGGTCAGGCCCGCCTCGCCGATGACGAACGCCGACCCGCCGGGCCGCTGCGAGTCCAGGAACCGCGCGGTGGCCAGCGCGGAGGTCCAGATCGCGGTCTCCGGCACCTCCAGCCCGGTGCGGGCCAGGCGGGCGCGCAGGTCGCGCGGCGTGTAGATCGAGTTGTTCGTGAGCACGAGGAACGGGATGCCGTTCGCGGTCAGTTCCGCCACGAACTCGCTCGACCCGGGGATCGGGTGCTCCTCGTGCACGAGCACGCCGTCCATGTCCATCAGGTAGTTCCACTGCTCGGCCATGCGGGTCATGCTGCCGGCTCAGACGTCGACGACGCGCCTGCGGAACGTTTCGATCAGCACCCGGTGGTAGCGGTCGAGGACCTCGCGCTCGTCCGGTGTGAACTGCGCGAGAACTTCGCGCAACGTCTCGCGCGCGCCCTCGAACAGCCCGGCGTCGGCGACGACCACCTCGACCAGCACCTTGCGCCGGTCGTGCGGGTCGCGCACGCGGCGCACGTACCCGGCCTTCTCCAGCCGGTCGATCACGCCGGTGACCGCGCCGGTGGAGAGCCCCGACAGCTCGGCGATGCGGCCCGCGGTGACCGGTCCCTCGGCGCGAACGGCCAGGTCCAGGCACTTCTCGTCGGTCGGCGACAGGCCCATCCGCTCGGCCAGGCGGGTGTGGAACAGGACGGTGAGGGCGCTGGACTCCCGCGCGTACCCGGCGAACCGCTCCAGCACGTCCGCGGGCGGGTCCTGCTCGCTCGTCATGTCAAGCAATTTAGCCGCCGGCCGGCCGGGGTTGGGATGGTCCTCCAACGCCTCCCACCGTGCTGTGTCGGATTTGTAGCGGTACCCACAAGTGGCAGCCCATTACCCTGGTAGGGGTGACGGCAGTCGAGCTGGGACTACCCATCGTGCGCGGCACCCCGGACGTGGCCGACCGGCCCGACTCCCCGCTGCTGGTCGACCGGTTCGGGCGGGTCGCCACCGACCTGCGCGTGTCGCTGACCGACCGCTGCAACCTGCGCTGCACCTACTGCATGCCCGCCGAGGGCCTGGACTGGCTGCCCAAGCGGGAGCTGCTCTCCGACGCCGAGCTGGTGCGGCTGATCGGCGTCGCGGTGACCCGCCTGGGCGTCACCAACATCCGCTTCACCGGCGGCGAGCCGCTGCTGCGGCCGGGCCTGGAGGACGTGATCGCGGCCACCGCCGCCCTGGACCCGCGGCCGAGGATCTCGATGACCACCAACGGCCTGAGCCTGGCCCGCCGCGCCGCCGGCCTGGTGCGCGCCGGCCTCGACCGGGTGAACGTCTCGCTGGACACCCTCGACCCGGCCCGCTTCCGCGCGCTGACCCGCCGCGACCGGCTGGACGACGTGTTCGCGGGCCTGGCCGCCGCGCGGGACGCCGGGATGGCCCCGGTGAAGGTTAACGCGGTGCTGATGCGCGGGGTGAACGAGGACGAGGCCGTGCCGCTGCTGCGGTACTGCCTGGAGCACGGCTACCAGCTCCGGTTCATCGAGCAGATGCCGCTGGACCCCCAGCACGGCTGGAACCGCGACGACATGGTGACCGCCGAGGAGATCCTGGCGGCGCTGCGCACGGCGTTCGACCTCACGCCCGAGCCGGGCGAGCGGGGCGGCGCGCCGGCGGAGCGGTGGCTGGTGGACGGCGGCCCGGCCGCGGTGGGCGTGATCGCGTCGGTGACCAGGCCGTTCTGCGCGGCCTGCGACCGGACCCGGCTGACCGCCGACGGCCAGGTGCGCAACTGCCTGTTCAGCCAGTCCGAGACCGACCTGCGGGCGCTGCTGCGCGCCGGCGCGACCGACGAGGAGATCGCGCGCCGGTGGCGGGCGAACTCGTGGGCGAAGGCGGCCGGCCACGGCATCAACGAGGCCGGCTTCCACCAGCCGGACCGTCCCATGAGCGCCATCGGAGGCTGAAGTTGGTCGAGTTGACGGTCCGGTACTTCGCGGGCGCGCGCGCCGCCTCGGGCACCCCGGACGAGAACCTCGCCCTGCCCGCCGGGGCGACCGTGGCCACCGCGCTGACGGCGATCGAGACCCGGCACGACGAGAGGCTCGCCCGGGTCCTCAAGGCGTGCAGCTTCCTCCTCGACGGCGTCGCGGTCCGCGACCACGCCACCCCCATCCCGGCCGGCGCCCGGTTGGACGTCCTCCCGCCCTTCGCGGGGGGCTGACCCGGGCGGCGGATCGACGTGATCCATGCCTCACCGAGGGTGATCGATCTCGGCGGATCTCGGATTGGAAACGGGACGATAACGACGCTCTGACCAGTGTAAACGACAGGGTCGACGGATCACCTGAGTTCGTTACAGTGATGTGGATCACGTCCCAGATCGTTTTACCTCGCTCCGGCGGTTACGTACGGTCGCTCGTTGGTTGGCCCCGACCGACCAAGAGCACCACCCGGGACGCCGCACACCGAACCCCGTCCAACGGCTCCCGGCACCAACCCCGAGCGAGAGAAATCCGCCGGACGGGGGACCGATCGGCCACGAGGGGAACCCGAGCCCCGGCCGGTCGAGCAGGTGTGGGTGGGCAGAGAGGCACATGGCTTCGTACCGAGGCAAGCACCGCCCGACCACCAGCGCCGCCGCCCGCACCGTCGCGAAGGTCGCCGTCGCCGGCGTCATCGTCGGCGCCCCGCTGAGCCTGGCGGCCGGCACGGCGAACGCGCAGAGCGTGGACTGGGACGTGGTGGCGGCGTGCGAGAGCGGCGGCGACTGGAGCATCAACACCGGCAACGGCTACTACGGCGGGCTGCAGTTCCTGCCCAGCACGTGGCGCGCCAACGGTGGCCAGGGCATGCCCCACGAGGCGTCGCGCGAGGAGCAGATCCGCGTGGCCGAGAACGTCCTGCAGACCCAGGGCATCAACGCCTGGCCGGTCTGCGGCCCGAAGGGCCTGGGCGGCGCAGCCGCACCGGCCCCGAAGCGCACCACCCCGGCCCCGGCCCAGCCCCGCAAGCAGACGGCGCCGGTCCAGCAGCAGCAGACCGCGCCGGTCCAGCAGGCGGCCCCGGTGACGGTGGCCCTGCCGTCGACCAACCCGAACGGCGACTACGAGATCAAGCCGGGCGACAGCCTGTCGAAGATCGCGGAGGAGCTGAAGGTCGAAGGCGGCTGGGCGAAGCTGCACGAGCTGAACAAGCAGTACATCCCGAACGCGGACCTGATCCTGCCGGGCCACAAGATCGCGACGAAGTAAAACCCCCCAGACCGCACGGGCCGTCCCCCGACCCGTGCACAAACCAGGGGCCTCTGCCGACCTCCCCCACGGCAGGGGCCCCTGTCACATCTCACGCGCCCAAACGCGCACTTCCCGAAGGGCTCCCAAGCCCAAGGAAGGGCCTCGGTTCGTTCCCCGTACGGCCTGGGCGCAGCCCAACCGCGCTTTGGGGTTCTTGGCAACCAGCTTTTCC
>NZ_JBEZBW010000065.1:0-46385 GCF_040647305.1 Saccharothrix sp. NPDC042600
GGCCGCCCGCCGCCTCGCCGCCCGCCGCCTCGCCGCCCGCCGCCCGCCGCCCGCGCGCCCAGCCATCCACTGTCCTGCGGTCACCCACGAGCCGGCAGCTCCTAGGGGCGAGCAACGTCACGCATTCGCCTTCCGCCGGCATGACCACCCCGTCCGCCGGATACTCCGGTGGTCATGAGCGACCGAGTCGAGCACCGACGCCCGGCAGGGGTGGACGACGCCACGGTGGAAGCCGTAGGCGCGCTCACCGAGGCCCTGGAGACCACCGAACGCGCGCGCGGCCACCTGTTCGAGTTCCACCAGTTGACCGGCAGCGGCGACGCCAAGCTGATCAAGGCCGCGAAGCTGCTGCGCGACGCTGGCCACACCGCCCTCGCCGACGGCCTCGAACGGCACCTGATCGGCCGCAACGTCGTGCCCGGCCGGTGGACGTTCCAGCTCATCGAGGACTACGAGGACACCTACTACTCCGTCTTCCGCGAGTGGGAGCGCAAGGTGCGCGACGACCTCATGGGCGGCGTGGCCCACGTCTACGAGGCCGAGATGAAGGAACGCAACACCACCCCCGACGAGCCCGGCCACGAACTGAACCCCTGAAACCTGTCGTGATCACCTGCGGCGGTCACATGCTCTGATCATCTGTGTTGGTCATCTACTCGGGACATCTCGGTAAAATGCAGGTCACGGAGGCCGTGGCCGCTGTTACGGTGTGCGGGCCGACCGCGGGACTCCAGTGCGACTTCCGGAACCCGCCTTTGAAGCGATGCTTCGTTGATCGCGCTCCCATTCCCCGGTCGGCCCCAGACACCACCGACCGGAGACGTGATGGACCGCCTGACGGCCGAAGACATGGTCATGTTCGTCAACGCGGCCACCACGTCCACCGGCCAACGGGAGTTCCACGGCCAGGCCGCCGAGCAGCGGGCGTCGCTGGAGTTCCTGCACGAGTACGTGGCCGGCAACTACCGCGACCTCTACGCCGCCGTCCTCGCGCTGGACATCAACGACCTCAACGCGGCGCTGATCACCCGCCGCCTCCTGGCCACGTCCGCCGAGGCCACGCCGGCTCAGCGCGCGCTCGAAGGTCGCCTCATCGCCCGCCGCCTGGCGGTCATGCCGCCGCAGCGCGTCTACGACCTGTTCCGCGACCTGCGCCGAGCGGGCGTCAACAACCGGCGCACCCGGGCGATCATCCGCGACTGGCTCGCCGCCCGCCCCGACCAGGCCTTCGACGCCGTCAAGTACCGCCAGGGCCTGAAGCGGGCACTCCGCCACACCCACCTCACCCCGACCCGCATCACCGCCGGCCCGACCGACGCCGGCGCGACCGACGCCGGCGCGACCGACACCGGCGCGACCGACACCGGCGCCCGGGACGCCGGCCCGACGAACACGGCCGCGCGCGACGCCGTGCTGGCCGACGAGTTGGGGACCTTCCTCTTCCGCACCGCCTCCCCCGGCCGGTTCCGCACCCCGCTGCTCGAAAGCTGGCGTCGCGCGCACTACGAGCAGGCCGCCGTCTACGACCTCCCCTACACCGTCGCCGAGGGCTTCGCGGCCAAGCACGGCATCGCCCGGCCGGCCTTCCTGGCCAAGATCAAGCCCAACCTCACCCGCCTGGAGTCCCTGCGCCTGCGCGAGTCCGCGAACACCGGGACCGACCTCGCCGCCATGCCGCTCACCCGCCTGGCGACCTACGTCCTGTCCCTGTCCTTCGCCGACCGCGTGAATCGCCGCGCCGAGCTGACCGACGCGCTCCGCGCCGCCGCCCGGCGCACCGCCGGGCGCAACGCCGGGCAGTGGGGACGTGTCGCCGCCGTGCTGGACGACAGCTTCTCCTCCTACGGTTCCGGCGTGAAGCGTCGCCGCCCGCTCGCGGTGGCGGTGGCCGGGCACTTCCTGCTGGAGGCGCTGGCGGCCGAGTTCGTTCCACTGTGGACGTCCGGCGCGACCGACCCGCTGATGGCCCACCCCCGTGGCGCGACGCCGCTGGGGCACCGCATCCTGGACGCCCTGTCCCACGAACCGGACCGCCTGCTGATCATCTCCGACGGCTGGGACAACGCCCCGCCGGGACTGGCCGGCGAGGTCCTCCGCGTGTGGCGCGGGAACATCGACCCGACGAACCGGGTCAGCGCCATCCACCTCAACCCCGTGTACGACGCCGGCGACTACGACGTCAAGCGCCTCACCCGCGACGTCCCGTCGGTCGGCATCCGCAACGCCGAGGACCTGCCCACACTGGTCGAGTTCGCCCGCTTCACCGAGGGCCGGGCCGGTTACGCCAGCCTGAGCGCCCACTTCACCGACCGGGTGACCCGCTTCCTGGAGCCCTCCTGATGGCCACCCTCGACCTCAGCGGCCTGACCGCCCTGCCCGCCCAGGTCTGGGGCGCGGTCCGGCTGGTGCCGCTGGTCCGCGACCGGCCGATCACGGACCTGCGCCTGCACACCCGGCTGTACGGCGATGACCCGGCCGTGGTCACCCTGCCGAAGGAGGCCGCCTACACCGCGTACATCCCGCACGGTTTCGTGGCGACGTGGTCGGACTCCCCCGAGGCCTCCTTCGGCACCGACCTGACGTCGCCCGCCGCGACCGCGCCCGCGTCGACGTGCCGGCTGCGCTTCCACCGCCGCATGGCCCGCCGCGAGGACCGCGACCGCCTGCGCTTCCTGCCGCTGCACCTGGCGATGGAGGGCTACCTGGCCCTGCACTTCAACGGCCCGACCGTGCTGTGGGAGGAGTGGTCGCAGCGCGCGATCCGCCGCGGCCTGTCGCCGCGCGCCGAGCAGGCCTACGCCGGCGCGCGGGTCGAGGGCCTGGCCGACGCGCTCAAGCTGTTCGAGATCCACCCGGACCAGTGCGGCGTGGTGCTGTACGTGGCGGACGCGCTCGCCGCGGCGTTCGTCGTCCCGCACCCGGACGACTACCGGACCCTGCACGCGACGCTGTTGCTGGACATGTACGGCGAACTGGTCCACCACTACGCGCTGCTGTCCGCGCCGGTCCCGGCCTTCACCGCGCGCCTGGACGACACCCACGTGCGCACGCTGGACGACCTGCGCGCCGCCGCGAACCGCCAGTCGGCCGAGTGGGCGGCGTTCCACGCCACCACCATGGCCGGCGGCCTGCTGGACGCGTCCTACGACATCCGCCGCGTCCACGAGGCCGGCCGGTTCACCCTGTGCCGCTTCCTGCCGGGCTTCCGGCCGAAGGAGGAGAACCACATCGGCGAGGTCATCACCGACCAGCGGGGGCGCACGGCGTACCTGAAGACCTTCCGCCTGTCCGAGTCCCAGATCCGCCGGGGCCACCTGCTCAACACCCTGGCCTCGCACGACTGGCACCTGCCGACGGCGGCGAAGTCCCTGGGGACCACCGCGCACGCCTTCGGGCTCCGCCTGGACCAGGCGGGCTTCGGCCACCTGCTCAGCGAGCACGTCCTGGCCGGCTACCGGGCCCGCGCCCGAGCCGCGGCCAAGTCCACCAAGTCCGCCAAGTCCACGAGGTCCACCTAGGCGACCCCGGCCGGCTTCGGCGACCCCGGCCGGCTTCCCGCGTTCCTTCCTCTCTACGGGACGCGCGAGTCGGCGGAAAGTCGCGGATCCTGCATGTCACTCGATCGGGTGGTGTGGCGGGAAGGCCGCCCGGAGGGGGCTGACCTGCGCGAATACCACCGTACCGGAAAGATCGGCGACGTGCCGCTGACGGATCGGCCGAGGAGCCGGGTCTGCACCAGCCCGGCTCGCGGACCCGCCCTGGAGGTCCGCGCGGTCCCCGGTCCTGCCCGCTCGGACACGGGGACCGTCCTCGGCCGGTTGCCGCTACCGCCGCCCTCAGGCCACGGTGCAGCTCGCTCCGTTCAACGTGAACGCGGTCGGCTTCCCGGCGTCACCGGTGTGCGTCGCCTGGAGTCCGATCTGGACGGACGACCCCGCCGCGATCGTCCCGTTGTACGACACGTTCTTCGCCGTCACCGCACCACTCGTCGGCGCGTACGTCGCACTCCACCCGCCGGTGATGGTCTGGCCCGCCGGCAGGGTGAAGCCCAGCGACCAGCCGTTGACCGCGCTCGTCCCGGTGTTGGCGATGGTGATGGAGGCGGTCAGGCCGGTGTTCCACGCGTTGACCGAGTACGTCACCCGGCACGGGCCACCCGGCTGGGGGTCGGACGTGGTGGTGGTCGTGGTCGTGGTCGTGGTGGTGGGAACGCCCGAGTCCAGGCCGAAGAACTGGATGGCGCGCAACGCCATGCCCGACGCCATGATGTTGTGGCCCACGCCCTGCAGGGAGATCGCCTCGACGCCGGTCCCGTAGCGCGTCCGCGTCCAACCGGGCTGCGGGTAGTCGGTGGAGGTCGGCACCGTCGAGACGCCGTGGACGTTGGTCCACTGGTCGATCTCCTCGCCGAAGTTCGGGTACCGCAACGTGTCGTCGTTCGTCCCGTGCCACAGCTGCATCCTCGGGCGGGCACCGGTATAACCGGGGTACGCCGAGCGTGCGATGTCGCCCCACTGCTGCGGCGTGCGCAGCACGGTCCCGTTGGCGCACGCGCTGTTCCAGCCCGACCCGTCGGTGGTGGCGAAGCACCCGGCCGGGACGCCGGCGAACGCCGCGCCCGCTTGGAAGACGTCCGGGTAGTTGGCGAGCATGACGTTGGTGGTCATCGCGCCCGACGAGATGCCGGTGACGAACACCCGCCCGGCGTCGCCGTTGTGGCGCTGCACCACGTACCGGACCATCGACATCAGGCCGACCGGGTCGCTGCCGCCGTCGCGCCGCAACGCCTGCGGGGACGACACGTCGAAGCAGTTGCCGCTGCGGGTGGCCGACGGGTAGATCACGATGAACCCGTACTGGTCGGCCAGGCGCGCGAACTCGGTGCCGGAGTACAGCGCCGGGCCGGACCCGGTGCAGTAGTGCACGGCCAGCAGCACCGGCGGCTTGACCTGCACGCGGTCCGGCACGTACAGGTGCATGCGCAGGTTCGACGGGTTCGTCCCGAACCCGGTGACCTCGGTCAGCGTCGCCGCGGACGCGCTGGGCGGGCCGGGCACCAGCAGCGCGGCCGTCACGGCGACCAGTGCCGCGAGCAATGCGCCTAATGTCTTCATGGACCAACTATTCGCAGTTGATCATATTCGACACAAGAAGTTTCGTTCTGTTTCGGGTCTCAAATGGACCATTCGAGCTTGCCCACGGCCGAAACTTTCTGGTCATATTGAGAAACTGTCGATCAGGAGGTCGCCGTGAGTCGAACGACGTCCGTCCTCGCCCTCGTCCTGGCCGCGGCGGCGGTCACGTCCGCTCCCGCCACCGCCGACCGGCCCCGCGCGTGGACCCACACGTGGACGTCCATGCCGCAACTCACCGAGCCGCACAACATGCCGCCCGCGCCGTTCACCCAGGACGGGTTGGTGCTCAAGGACGCCACGCTGCGCCAAACAGTGCACGTCTCGGTCGGCGGCGAGAAGATCCGGCTCCGGTTCTCCAACGCGTTCGGCGGCACGGCCCTCCCGATCACCGCCGTCTCGGTCGCCCTGCCCGCCGACGGCCAAGCCGGGGTCAGCGCGGTCCAGCCCGGCAGCACCCGCCCGGTCACGTTCAACGGCCGCGCCTCGACCGTCGTCCCGGTGGGCGCGCAGGTCGTGTCCGACCCGGTCGACTTCCGGCTGGCGGCGCGGGCGAACCTGACCGTCACGACCTACCTCGCCGACGGCCAGGCGTCGAACAACATCACCTCCCACCCGGGTTCACGCACTTCGTCGCACCTGCTCGCGGGCAACCACGTCACCGCCGACGACCTGCCCGGCGCGACTCGCACCGACCACTGGTACTTCCTCAGCGGCGTCGAGGTGCTCAGCCGGGGCGGCGCGGTCGCGATCGTCGGCGACTCCCTGACCGACGGCCGGGGCTCCACCACCAACGGCAACGACCGCTGGCCGGACCGCCTGCTCGCCCGTCTCCGGGACGACCCCCCGACCGCCCGCACCGCGGTGCTCAACCAGGCCGCCGGCGGCAACCGCGTCCTCAACGACGGCCTGGGCCCCAACCTCCTGGCCCGCCTGGACCGGGACGTCCTGGCCACCAGCGGAGTGACGGCGCTGCTGGTGTTCGAAGGGGTGAACGACATCGGCACCGCGCCCGCCACCGAGACCGCGCAGAAGCAGGTCGCCGACGACCTCATCGCCGCCTACGAGCAGATCGTCGCCCGGTCGGTCGGGCTGCGGGTGTACGGGGCGACCATCACGCCGTTCGGCGGCAACACCGGCTACGACGACCCCGACGGCCACCGCGAGCGCGCCCGGCAGCGGGTCAACGAGTGGATCCGCACCGGTGGGGCGTTCGCCGGCGTGGTCGACTTCGACCGGGCCGCCCGTGACCCGGGGGACCCGCGCCGGCTCAACCCGGCCTACGACACCGGCGACCACCTGCACCTCAACCCCGCCGGCTACCAGGCGCTGGCCGACGCCGTGCCCACCCGCTGGTTCCGGTGAGCCGCCGCGTCGTTCCGGAGTGACAACCGGCACGGCGGCTCGTACGCTCGGGTGTGCGGGTTCAAACAGGCAGCCTGCCCGACAGCGGCGTCACGGTCGCGATGGAGGACGCCTGATGCTCGACTCGGCTCCGGAGTTCTTCGAGGTGCACCGCGACGTCCGCGGCGCCGCCGTGGTGCTGCACGTGTCCGGCGAGCTGGACCAGGAGACCTCCGCCGTGCTCGAAGGCCACCTGCGGCAGGCGGAAGACCTGGTCCGACCGCCCGCGCCGGTCGTCGTGGACCTCGGTGGGGTCACGTTCTTCGGCTCGTCGGGCCTGTCGCTGATGCTCACCCACCACCTGCGGTGCGCGGGCCGGGGCACCGCGCTGCGGCTGGTCGCGGGGCACCGCGCGGTGCTGCGGCCCATCGAGATGACCGACCTGGGCACGGTGCTGACCGTGCTGCCGTCGGTGGAACGCGCGCTGGAGATTCCCCGGCAGCGCACGGACTAGTCGCGGGGGAACGCGGCCGGCTGCACCCGCTGCGGGTCGGCGGACCGGTTGACCGCGACCCCGATCGGGCACGTCCACGCCGGTCAGCTCCACCAGGTCCGCGATCCCGTACCCGGCGGCGCTGCCCTCGTACGCCCGCGGGTCCGCGTCCGGCTCGATCACCACGAGCACCCCTGGGAACGACGGCACTGTACCCGGGCTGACCTGCGGTACGGCAGGATCTGCGGGCATGGGTGCCGCTCGTGCCGGTGAAGTGCTCGGGGTCAACATCAAAGCGCTGCGCGAGGCGCGGGGGTGGTCGCTGTCCGAACTCGCCCGCCAGTCGTCGATCGCCAAGGGGACGCTGTCGCAGCTCGAAGCGGGCACCGGGAACCCCACCATCGAGACAGTGTTCAGTTTGTCGAACGCTTTGCAGGTGCCCGTGTCCGAGCTGCTCACCGAACGGTCCGTGCCGGAGGTGGTGTTGGTCCGGTCGGCGGACGTGGAGGTGCTGAGCAGCAACGCCGTGGACCTGCGCCTGCTGCGCCGCCTCGACCTCGCCGACAAAGTCCTGGAGATCTACGACCAGCGCGTCCGCCCGGGCGAGGTGCAGCGCACCGAGGGCCACCCCGGGCTGGAACACGTCGTGGTCACGGCGGGTGTGCTGCGGGTCGGCCCGGAGGGGCGGCAGTTCGAGCTGGGGCCGGGCGACTACGTCTGCTACCCCGGCGACGTCCCGCACGTCTACGAGACCGTCGGCGGACCGGTCACCTCCGTGCTGATGCTGGAGTACCCCAAGGCTTGACGCTCCGCCACCGGCGAACCTACGCTCAGCGGCGTTCAGTTTAGTGAACGGTGGTGAGCAGCGTGGCACACCCGGACGTCGTGGTCGTCGGCGCGGGGATCGTCGGAGCGGCGTGCGCGGAGGCCCTGACGGCCGCCGGGCTGCGCGTGCTCGTGCTCGACCGCGGCCCGCTCGCCGCCGGCACCACCGCCGCGGGCGAGGGCAACGTCCTGGTGTCGGACAAGGAACCCGGCCCCGAACTGGCCCTCGCGCGGGCCTCCCGCGAGCGCTGGCCCCGGCTCCTGGCCGAACTCGACGCCGACGTGGAGTGGGAGGAGAAGGGCGGCCTGGTCGTCGCCACGACCCCGGAGGCCGTCGAGCCGCTGCACCGCTTCGCCCGCGCCCAACGGGACGTCGGCGTGGACGCCTGCCCGCTGAGCCCCGCCGAGGCCCGTGCCCTCGAACCGCACCTGACGCCCGAGGTCGCCACGGCCGTGCACTACGCCGAGGACGCCCAGCTCAACCCGGTGCTGGCGGCGACCACGCTGCTGGCGGCCGTGCGCCGACGCGGCGGCGGGACCACGCCGTTCGTCGAAGTGTCCGATGTGGAAGGCGACCGGCGGGTGACCGGCGTGCGGACCCCGGGGGGCACCATCCCGTGCCACGCCGTGGTGAACGCGTGCGGGCCGTGGTCGGGCTCCCTGACGGCCAAGGCGCCGCTGCGGATCATGCCCCGGCGCGGGATCGTGCTGGTGACCGCTCCCCTGCCGCCCGTGGTGCGGCACAAGGTGTACGACGCGGACTACGTCGGCGCGGTGGCCTCCGGTGACGCCGCCCTCCAGACCTCGGGCGTGGTCGAGTCCACGCGCGCCGGCACGGTGCTGATCGGGTCGAGCCGGCAGCGCGTCGGGTTCGCCGAGCGGTTCGAGGTGCCGGTGCTCAAAGCGTTGGCGCGCAAGGCGGTCACCCTGTTCCCCGGACTGGCCGGGGTGCCGGTCATGCGCGCCTACGGCGGGTTCCGCCCGTACGCGCCGGACCACCTGCCGGTGATCGGCGAGGACCCGCGGCTGCCCGGCCTGTGGCACGCGACCGGTCACGAGGGCGCGGGCATCGGCCTGGCCGCCGCGACCGGGCTGCTGGTCGCCGAGCTGCTCACCGGACGCGAACCGCACGTGGACCCGGAGCCGTTCCGGGTGGACCGACCGGAGGTGATGGCCGCGTGAAGGTCACGGTCGACGGGACCGCCGTCCCCGCGCGACCGGGGCAGACGGTCGCCGCCGCGCTGCTGGCCGCCGGTCGCCCGGCCTGGCGGGACACGCGGGGCGGTGGCCGTCCGCGCGGGTTGTTCTGCGGGATCGGGGTGTGCTTCGACTGCCTGGTGGTGGTCAACGGGGTGCCGGACGTGCGGGCCTGCCAACGCGTGCTGGCCGACGGCGACGACATCCGCACCCAGCACGGTGCGGAGCTGCCGCGATGAGGGTCGTGGTGGTGGGCGCGGGCCCGGCGGGGCTGGCGGCGGCACGGGCGGCGGCGCGCCACGGCGCTTCGACCGTCCTGGTCGACGCCGAGCCGAGCGCGGGCGGCCAGTACCACCGGGGCGAGGACGTCGTCGTGCCGCAAGGGGTCGAGCACCTGGCCGACACCACGGTGTGGGCCGTGGAGGGCACCCGGCTGCACCTGCGCACCGGTCCCGCCGACGCGCCCGACCGCGTGGCGCGCGTGCTGGACTGCGACGCCCTGGTGCTGGCGACCGGCGCGCACGACCGCGCCCTGCCCTTCCCCGGCTGGGACCTGCCGGGCGTCGTCACGGCGGGCGCGGCGCAGGCGATGGCCAAGGCGCACGGCGTGGCGGTCGGCCGGCGGGTCGTGGTCGCCGGCACCGGACCGTTCCTGCTGCCGGTGGCGGACGCGTTGCGCGGGCTCGCCGTGGACGTGGTGGCGGTGCTGGAAGCCGGCAGTCCCCTGCGATGGGCGCGGGAACCGGTCGGGGTGCTCGCCGGGCGCGGGAAGCTCGCCGAGATCGCCCGCTACAAAGCCGTCCTGCCGCGCTACCGGGCGCGCTCGACGGTGATCGCCGCGCACGGCCACGACCGGGTGACCGCCGTGACCGTGGCGAGGCTGGACCGGGACTGGCGCGTCCGCCCCGGCACCGAGCGCCGGGTCGAGGTGGACGCGGTGTGCGTCGGGTTCGGCTTCACCCCGCGCCTGGAGCTGGCGGTCGCCGCCGGGTGCGCGGTGCGCGACGGGTTCGTGCGCGTGGACGAGGAGCAGGCGACCTCCGTGCCGGGCGTCTACGCGGCGGGCGAGATCACCGGCATCGGCGGCGCGGACCTCGCGCGGGCCGAGGG
This sequence comes from Saccharothrix sp. NPDC042600, assembly GCF_040647305.1. Lineage (NCBI taxonomy): Bacteria > Bacillati > Actinomycetota > Actinomycetes > Pseudonocardiales > Pseudonocardiaceae > Saccharothrix > Saccharothrix sp. NPDC042600. The sequence continues at coordinate 10,102 of NZ_JBEZBW010000065.1, forward strand.
CGAGATCGCCGGCACCCGCGCCGCCGGCGGCACACCCTCCCCCGCGATCCTCAGGACCGCTCGCCGAGGGCGGGTGTTCGCCGCCGCGCTGGACCGGGTGCACGCGGTCGGACCGGGCTGGCGGACGTGGCCGGACGAGCACACGCTGGTGTGCCGGTGCGAAGAGGTGGACCTGGCCGCGCTGCGCGCCGCCGTGGACGGGCACGCCGCGCTCGGGCTGCGGTCGCTCAAGCTGACCTGCCGCGTCGGGCTGGGCCTGTGCCAGGGCCGGGTGTGCCTGCGCAACGCCGCCGAGCTGGCGGGCGTCCCGTACGACGCCGACCGGTTCTCCCGCCGCCCGGTCGCCGCGCCGCTGCGCCTGGGCGAACTCGCCGACACCCCGCTCACGCCCCCCGAAGGAGCGCCATGACCGAACGGCTGACCGGCGTGGTCGTCGCGACCGCCCTGCCCTACGCCGAGGACCCCGGCGCGCCCGCCGGGCTGCGCCCCGACCTCGACCGGTACGCCGAGCACTGCCGGTGGCTGGTGGACAACGGCTGCCGGGGCGTCGGTCCGAACGGGTCGCTGGGCGAATACTCCGCGCTCACCGACGCCGAGCGCCGCGCCGTCGCCCGCACCGCCGTCGAGGCCGTGGGCGGCCGGGGGCTGGTCGTGGTCGGCGTGCACGGGCCGGGCGCGCACCAGGCGAGGCACTGGGCGGAGCTGGCCGCCGAGGACGGCGCGGACGGCCTGCTGTGCCTGCCGCCGACGATGTACCGGGCGAGCCGCGCGGAGGTCGTGCACCACTTCACCGAGGTCGCGGCGGTCGGCCTGCCGGTCATGGTCTACAACAACCCGATCGACACCAAGGTCGATCTGACGCCGTCGCTGCTGGCGGAACTGGCGCGGATCGACAACGTCGTCGCGGTGAAGGAGTTCTCCGGCGACGCTCGGCGCGTCCTGGAGATCCGGGAGACCGCGCCGGACCTGGCCGTGGTCGCCGGCGCGGACGACGTGCTGCTGGAAAGCGTGCTGATGGGCGCGGAAGGCTGGTTCGCGGGGTTCCCGAACGTCTTCCCCGCCGAGTCGGTGCGGCTGTTCACGTTGGCGCGCGAGGGGAAGCTCGACGAAGCGCGCAGGCTGTACGAGGCGCTGGTCGCGGTGTTCCGGTGGGACTCGCGGACGGAGTTCGTGCAGGCGATCAAGTACGCCATGGACCACGTGGGCCGCTACGGCGGCCCGTGCCGACCGCCGCGCGGTCCGCTGACGCCCGAGCACCGGGCCCGGCTGGACGAGGACCTGCGCCGCGCCCTGGAGGTGTTGTGACGATGCGGGCCGCCCGCTACTTCAGCGCTGTCGATTCCCACACCGAGGGCATGCCGACCCGCGTCATCACCGGCGGTGTGGGCGTGATCCCCGGCGCCACCATGGCCGAGCGGCGGCTGCACTTCATGGCGCACCTGGACCACATCCGCGAGTTCCTGATGAACGAGCCGCGCGGCCACTCGGCCATGTCCGGCGCGATCCTGCAACCGCCGACCCGGCCGGACGCCGACTGGGGCGTGCTCTACATCGAGGTGTCCGGGTGCCTGCCGATGTGCGGGCACGGGACCATCGGCGTGGCGACCGTGCTGGTGGAGACCGGGATGGTCGAGGTGGTCGAGCCGGTCACGACCGTGCGCCTGGACACGCCCGCCGGGCTGGTCCTGGCCGAGGTGGCGGTGCGCGACGGGCGGGCGCTGCACGTGACGATCCGCAACGTCCCCGCGTACGCGCACGAGCTGGACGCGGTGGTGACCGTGCCGTCAGTGGGCGAGGTCACCTACGACATGGCCTACGGCGGCAACTTCTACGCCATCCTGCCGTTGGAGCAGCTCGGCATCCCGTTCGACCGGGCGCACAAGGACGAGATCCTCGGCCTCGGTCTGTCCATCATGGACGCCATCAACGAGCAGCGGAAACCGGTGCACGTCACCGAGCCGGGGATCGCCGGCTGCAAGCACGTGCAGTTCACCGCGCCCGGCGCGGACGGCGCCCACTCCCGCAACGCGATGGCGATCCACCCCGGCTGGTTCGACCGCTCCCCCTGCGGCACCGGCACCTGCGCGCGGATGGCGCAGCTGCACGCGCGCGGCGAGCTGGGGCTGGCCGAGGACTTCGTCAACGAGTCGTTCATCGGCACCCGCTTCACCGGCCGCCTGACCGGCGAGACCACGCTCGGGTCCACCACGGCCGTGCTGCCGACGGTGTCCGGGCGGGCGTGGATCACCGGCATGGCACAGTACCTCCTCGATCCGACCGATCCGTTCCCGAAGGGGTTCACGCTGTGACCAGACCCGCCCGCCGCGACCCGAGCAGGCTGACCGAGGCCACCGGTTTCCGCGACTTCGTCCGCGGCGGCTGGGGAGCAGGCGACCGCGCGGTCCGCCTGGCCCCCGGCGCCGCCGAGGCCGCCGCCCGCCACCGCGAGCAGCTGCGGGCCGTGCTGCCCGGGGTGCGGGTCGCGGTGGCCTCGGGGTGGGCGCCGGTGCGGTCCAACGACACCGACTACGGGTTCCGCCCCGACAGCGACTTCTCGTGGCTGACGGGGTGCAACGCCGAGGGCGCGGTGCTGGTGCTGCACCCCGACGGCGACGCGGAGCTGTTCCTGCGCGAGCCCGCCGGCCCCGACGACGCGGACTTCTTCGCCAACGCGCGCGACGGCGAGCTGTGGATCGGTCCCGTGCCGGGCCTGGCCGAGTGGTCGGCCGCGTTGGGCGTGAAGTGCCGGCCCATCCACGACCTGCCCTCCGCGCTGCGCGGCCGGCTGCCGCTCGTGCACGCGACCGGCGGCGTGGACCCGCTGCTGGACGCCCTCGCCGGGCACAGCGCCGAGCTGCGCCGGGTGCTGGCCGAGCTGCGCCGGATCAAGGACGACTGGGAGATCGGCCAGCTGCAGGCGGCGGTCGACGCGACCGTCGAGGGCTTCGCCGACGTGGCCGCCGAGCTGAAGACCGCCGTGGCGGGCGGCGGCGAGCGCTGGTTGCAGGGCACGTTCGACCGCCGGGCGCGCACCGCCGGCAACGGCCCCGGCTACGCCTCCATCGTCGCCGCCGGGCCGCACGCGCCGGTCCTGCACTGGGTCCGCAACGACGGCCCGGTGCCCGAGGACGGCGTACTGCTGCTGGACGCCGGTGTCGAGCTGAACACCCTCTACACCGCCGACATCACCCGCACCCTGCCCGTGTCCGGCGTGTTCTCCGACGCCCAGCGCCAGGTGCACGACCTGGTCGAGGCGGCGGTGGAGGCCGCGCTGGCGGAAGTCCGGCCCGGCGTGCCGTACCGGGAGTTCCACCGCGCGGCGATGCGGGTGCTGGCGGTCGGCCTGCACGACTGGGGCCTGCTGCCGGTGTCGGTGGACGAGTCGCTGGACGACGACGGGCAGCACCACCGCCGCTACATCGTGTGCGGCATCGGCCACCTGCTGGGGCTGGACGTGCACGACTGCGCCAACTCCTCGCCGGAGGCATACCACGAGGGGCCGCTGGAGGAGGGCATGGCGCTGACCGTGGAGCCGGGGCTGTACTTCCACCCGCACGACGAGACCGTGCCGCCGGAGCTGCGCGGCATCGGCGTGCGGATCGAGGAGAACCTCGTGGTGACCGCGAGCGGCAACCACATGCTGTCGTCGGCCCTGCCGCGCGACGCGGCGGGCCTGGAGGCGTGGGTGTCCGCCCGCCGGTGACGCTCACGCGGTCCAGGGATGGGCTTCCGGGTGGGACCGCCACCAGCGGGCGTAGGTGGCGGTCTCCTCGGCGTGGGTCGTGTACGCGGCGCCGATCGCGTGGCACAGGGCCCTGATCGTCTCCTCCGGGAAGGCCTGGCGGCGCCACGCCAGGAGCAGGCGGCCCGTGCTGGGGTCGCCCTTGAGCGGCCGGATCGCGCACGCCTGGGACCGGCTGCCCGGTTCGACCAGGCGCACGGCGTGGCCGGCGGCGATCAGGTCCGACGCCCCGCCGCTGGGGGCGTGGAAGCGGATCTTCGGGGTGAACCCCGCTTTGCGGCACATCGCCCGCAGGGACGCCAGGGAGCCGTCGTCCGCGCCCGGCGGGCAGATCCAGCGCTCGTCGGCCAGGTCCTCCAGTGCTATTTCCGGGTTGGCCGCCAATGGGTGGGCGTGGGACAGGGCGATGAAGAACGGGAACTTCGGGATTATCGTCCGGCGCGGGATGTCGGCGGGCAACGGGAGTTCCTGGTTGTCCAGTTGGCAGATTACGGCCAGATCGACGTGAGAACGTTCCAGCAGGTTGCACAGGACGAGCGTCGAAGGCTCCACCCGGACCGTCGGGTCGCCGGCCGGGAAGTGCTTTTCCAGCGCGTCCACGATCTTGGACAGGCACGCCAGGTGGGCCGTCGCGATCCGGGGTGAGCGGGGGCTCGCGGACCGCGCGGCCAGGTCGGCGGCGAAGGTGTCCAGGTCCGCGAGCAGCAACCGGGCTTGCCGCAGCGCGGTTTCGCCCAGCTCGGTGGGTCGCGCGCCGGAGCGGTCCCGGACGAACAGGCGACCGCCCACCAGGTCCTCGACCCGGGCCAGCAACATCGTCAGGGCCGGTTGGGACACGCCCAGGCGCACCGCCGCCTTGGACAGGCTGCCGGCGTCCGCAATGGCGCAGATCGCCCGCAGGTGCCGCAGTTCCAGCTCCATCAACGAATGTTATCGTCGCCGCTTATTGCCGCGCCAGGTCCGCGTTGGGACGCTTTTCCGCACGCCGCTGACCCTGCCCGCGGAGGAACGATGCGACCCAAAACCACGACCGCCGTGCGGTCACTATTCTTGGCTGTGCTGGCCGCGACGGCCGGAATGCTGCCGACACCGGCGAACGCCGAGCCGCGCCACGACGCCACGATCCAGCGGCTTTCCGTGCCGCCCGAGCGGACGGCCGAACCCACGACCGTCGCGCACGGGGAGGTCACCGCCGAGCGGCGACCGGTCCGCCCGGTGGAGCTGCCGCGGTCCCGCGCCGCCGGGGTCGAGGAGGCGTGCGCGGTCTCGGACTTCGCGGTCACCGGCTCCGCCCTTGTCAGAGCGGTGAAGGCGGCCACGACCGCGTGCGTCAACACCCTGTTCGGGCTCACCGGCGGCGACGCGAACAAGGTCTTCCGCGAGCCGCAGATGGTGTCCGTGGCGGACGCCCTGCGCGCCGACGCCGCCACCTACGCGGGTGACAACCGCTCGTCCACCGCTCAGCTCGTGCTGTTCCTGCGCGCGGGCTACTACGTGCAGTGGTACCACCCGGACGACGTCGGCCAGTACGGTCCCGCGCTGACCCAGGCGATCCGGCCCGCGCTCGACGCGTTCTTCGCCAACCCCCGCGCCGCCGACGTCACCCAGGCCAACGGGGAGGTGCTGTCGGAGGCGGTCACGTTGGTGGACAGTGCGCAGGAGAACGCCCGCCACCTCCCGCTCGTGCGCAGGCTGCTCGACCGGTACGACAGCACGTACAACGCGTTCCCCGCGATGCTCGCGGCGGTCAACAACGCCTACACGATCCTGTTCCGCGGGCACCAGCTCCCCGAGTTCGTCATGGCCGTCCACGCCGACCGCCGCGTTTTCGAGTCGCTGCAAGGCTTCGCGGTCCGCAACGCCGGCCTCCTGGGCACCGACCGCTCCTACCTCGTGTCCAACGCGGGCAGCGAGCTGGGCCGGTTCCTGCGGCACGAAGCCCTGCGCCCGGACGTCCGCCCGCGCGCCCGCGACCTGCTCGACCGGTCCACGATCACCGGTCCGACCGGCGCGCTGTGGGTCGCTGTCGCCTCGATGGCCGACGCCTACGACAAGGCCCAGTGCGCCTACTACAACGTGTGCGACCTGCAAACCAAGCTCGCCAACGCGATCCTGCCGATCAACCACTCCTGCGGCCCGACCCTGCGCATCCGCGCCCAGGCGATGAGCACCACCGAACTGGCCGGAACGTGCGCAAGCCTGCGCGACCAGGACGCCTACTTCCACGCCGTGGCCAAGGACAGCGGTCCGGTCGCCGACGACAACAACACGTTGCTGGAGGTCGTGGTCTTCGACTCCGCGCGCGACTACCGCACCTACGCGGGACCGATGTTCGGCATCGACACCAACAACGGTGGCATGTACCTGGAAGGCGACCCGGCCGCCGCGGGCAACCTGCCCCGGTTCATCGCGCACGAAGCCGACTGGCTGCGCCCGGCGTTCGAGATCTGGAACCTCAACCACGAGTACACGCACTACCTCGACGGCCGCTTCACCATGCACGGCGACTTCACCGCCGGTATGCAGACGCCGACGGTGTGGTGGGTCGAAGGTTTCGCGGAGTACATCTCGTACCACTACCGCGGTGTCGTCTACCAGAACGCGCTCAATGAAGCCGGCAAGCGCACCTACGCGCTCAGCACCCTGTTCGACACGACCTACGACCACGGTGTGACCCGCGTGTACCCGTGGGGTTATCTGGCGGTCCGGTACCTGCTGCAACACCACCGGTCCGATGTGGACACCATCCTGGGTTACTACCGCACCGGTCAGTGGCAGGTCGCGCGCGACTACGTCAAGTCCACCATCGGCACCAAGTACGACACCCATTGGTACAGCTGGCTTTCCGCGTGCGCGTCGGGTCGTTGCGACGCCGAGTGCACCGCCGACGACACCCGCGCGCTGGGCGAGGACTGCGTGCGCAGCAACCGGTCGGCGACGCCGGGCAACTACGACTACCTGTACCTCTGGGTGCCGGCGGGCGTGACGAGCCTCAAGATCACCGCCAGCGGCGGCACCGGTGACTGCGACCTGTACTTCAACCGCGCCACCTGGGCCACCACCACCGCGTACACGCACCGCTCCACCGGCACCGCCACCAGCGAGGCCATCACGGTGACCGCTCCCCCGTCCGGCTACGGTTTCGTGAGCCTGCACGGCAAGCAGGGCTGTGCGGGGGTGACCGTGTCCTCCGAGTACTAGGCGGGCTAGGGTGGCGCGGTCACGATTGGTCCAGACCTTTGGAGGTGTCCGATGCTCCCGGTGGGCGTGATCGGCCTCGGCGACATCGCGCGCAAGGCCTACCTCCCCGTCGTGACCGCGCTGCCCGGCCTCGACCCGCACCTGATGACCCGCGACCGGGCCAAGCTGGACCGCATCGGCGACGCCCACCGCGTCGCGCACCGCCACACCACCCTGGACGGCCTGCTCGACGCGGGGATCAAGGCGGCCTTCGTGCACGCCCCGACCGAGCGCCACGCCGAGATCGTCACCCGCCTGCTGGAGGCGGACGTGGACGTCTTCGTGGACAAGCCGCTGTCGTACTCGATCACCGAGAGCCGCGCCCTGGTCGAACTCGCCCGCGCCCGCGGCCGGTCGCTGATGGTCGGGTTCAACCGCCGCTTCGCGCCCGCCTACCTCGACGCGCTGAGCGTGCCGCGTGACCTGGTCGTGCTCCAGAAGGACCGGCACGGCGGGACGGGCGACGTGCGGACCGTCGTGCTGGACGACTTCATCCACCTGGTTGACACCCTGCGGCTGTTCGCACCCGACGACGCCGAGGCGGACGTGCACGGGTCCGTCGTGGACGGCGTGCTGCGGCACGTGGTGCTGCGGCTGGCGGCGCCCGGGTTCACCGGGCTGGCGATCATGAACCGGGCGAGCGGGTCGGGTGGCGAAGTCCTCCAGGTCGCGGGCGGGAACCACCGGCGCGACGTGCACGACCTGACCGTGGTGGTCGATCACGACGGCGCGCCCACCACCCGCCGCGGCGACGACTGGACGCCCGTGGCGCAGCGCCGGGGCATGGCCGGCATGTGCCGGCACTTCCTCGACGCGGTCCGGTCCGGCACGCGGCTGGACGCGGGCGACGCGCTGGCCACCCACGAGCTGTGCGAACGGGTCGTGACGGGCCTCTAGCCCTTGCCCTTCCCCTTGCCGGGCTTGCCCTTGTGCTTGTCCTTCTCGCCGGCGGACGCCGCGGGCGCGGGTTCCTGCCGCGTCTCGGCGACCGGCTGCACCACCCGGGTGGTCACGAGGGTGGGCGGCGCGACGGGCACCGGGACGACCTTCGCGGTCTCCGGCGGCGAGGCGGCCGGCGGCGCGGTGTCGATCATCGACCAGGCCAGGCCGCTCAGCCCCAGCACGGCCGCGAGGGACCCGGAGATCAGCCACCGGCGCGCGGACTGCGGCGCGTCCGGCACGGCCTCGACGCTGGCCAGGGTGTCCGGGTCGGCGCTCGCCGCCGGGGCGTTCGGGTCGGCGCTCTCCGGGGCGGCCGGGGCTTCCAGCCGCCGCGTGGGCTGGGCGGGGCGCGGCAGCGGCACGGGTGGCGGCGCGCCGTCGCGCAGGACCCGGGCGCACTCCTCCGCCGTCGGCCGCCGCTTCGGCGTCATGGCCGTCATCAGCGAGAACAGCCGCACCAACTCCGGGGGCAGGTGGCTGGGGACGTGCGGGGGCCGGTGCAGCCGCGCGACCGCCGCCTCCACCCCGCCGCCGTCGTACTCGGTCCGGCCGGACAGGCACTCCAGGAGCACCAGGCCCAGCGCGTAGACGTCGACGGCGGGCCCGATCGCGCCGCCGCGCACCTGCTCGGGCGCCAGGTAGGGGGCGGTGCCGACGACCTGCTGCGACAGCGTCACCCGGTCCGCGCCGCTGGTCAGCGCCAGGCCGAAGTCGGCGAGCAGGGGTTCGCGGTCGGCGTCCAGGAGGATGTTGGACGGCTTGAGGTCCCGGTGGATGACGCCGTGGGCGTGCACGTGGGCCAGCGCGTCGGCGATGGCGGCGCCGAGCCGGCGCACCTCGCTCAACGCCAGGGGCCCCCGGTTGATCTCCGCCCGCAGCGTCCGGCCCTCCACCAGCCGCATCACGACGAACCGCGTGCCGCCGCTGGTGCCCGCGTCGTAGACGGCCACCAGGCCGGGGTGGGAGAGGGCGGCCAGCGTCCGGATCTCGTTCTCGATCCGCCGCTCGGTGACCGCGTCCTCGACCCCGGGGAACAGCTTGACCGCGACGGGCCGCCGCAACAGGACGTCCCAACCCCGGTGGACCCGGGCCATGCCGCCGGCCCCGACGAGCCCGTCGAGCCGGTAACGGTCGGCCAGCAGGGGGCCACGGAAGGCTTGGACGGTCACGCCAACCGGGTGCCCTGGCTGTTGACGGCTCAAACTCCTGCCGACCCGGGCCGGCCCGCGCGGCGGCGACCACCGCCGCCGGGCCCGCGACGCCCTGCGCTCGACCTGCGGCTAGTACGACGCCCGGTCGAGGATGGCGGCGAAGTCGGTGCCCGCCGGGAGGGTGCCGAAGGCGTAGCCGCCGCCACCCAGGCGCGACCCGCAGAAGGCGTCGGCCACCGCGTTCGGCGCGTGCCGGACCAGCAGGGACGCCTGCAACGCCAGCGCCATGCGTTCGACCAGGCGCCGCGCCCGCACCTCGACGTCCGCCGGGGACGCCAGAGCCGCCGCGACCTCGTCCACGGCGGCGTCCAGGCGCGGGTCCGCGCCCCGGGACAGCGCGAGTTCGGCCAGCAACGCCTGTGCCGCCGCCGGCTGTTTGCCCAGCACGCGCAGCACGTCCAGGGCGTTGACGTTGCCCGACCCCTCCCAGATGGAGTTCAGCGGGGCCTCGCGGTAGAGCCGGGGCATGCCCGAGTCCTCGACGTACCCGTTCCCGCCGAGGCACTCCAACGCCTCCGCGGCGAACACCGGGGCCCGTTTGGTCACCCAGTACTTGCCGATGGCCGTGGCGATCCGCCGGAACGCCCGTTCGCCCTCGTCGCCCCGGACGGCCCGGTCCGCCGCGCCGGCCAGCCGCAGGGTCAGGGTGGTCGCGGCCTCGGACTCGACCGCCAGGTCGGCCAGGACGTTGCGCATCAACGGCTGGTCCACCAGCTTCGCGCCGAACGCCGAGCGGTGCCGGGTGTGGTGCAGGGCCTCCACGAACGCCTTGCGCATCAGCACCGCCGAGCCCGACACGCAGTCCAGGCGGGTGCAGTTGACCATCTCGATGATGGTCTTCACGCCCCGGCCCTCGGGCCCGACCAGCCACGCCACCGTGCCGTCGAACTCCGGTTCCGACGACGCGTTGGACCGGTTGCCGAGCTTGTCCTTCAGGCGCTGGATGCGGAAGGTGTTGCGGGTCCCGTCGGGCAGCACGCGCGGCACCAGGAAGCACGACAGGCCGCCCGGGGCCTGGGCCAGCACCAGGAACAGGTCGCACATGGGCGCGGAGGTGAACCACTTGTGGCCGCGCAGGGTGTAGACGCCGTCCTCGCCGGTCGGGGTGGCGACGGTGGTGTTGGCGCGGACGTCCGAGCCGCCCTGCTTCTCGGTCATGCCCATGCCGGCCAGCAGGCCGCGCTTCGTGGTCGGCTCGCGCAGGCCCGGGTCGTAGACGCGGCTGGTCAGCAGCGGTTCGTAGCGGGCCGCGAGGGCCGGTTCGTGGCGCAGGGCGGGGACGGCGGCGTAGGTCATGGCCATCGGGCAGCCGTGGCCGGCCTCGGTGTGGCCCCACACCAGCAGTCCGGCGTAGCGGGCGACGTGCGCGCCGGGGCGGGGGTCCGCCCACGCCGACGCCGCGTTGCCCTCGGCGACCGCGACCCGCATCAGGTCGTGCCAGCTGGAGTGGAAGTCCACCTCGTCCACCCGGTTGCCGTACCGGTCGTGGGTGCGCAGCACGGGGTCGAAGGTGTTGGCCTGCTCGGCCCAGCGCTGGGCCTCCCGACTGCCCGCGTGCCGCCCCAGCCGGCGCAGGTCGTCCTCGAACCAGCCCGCGCCCTCGCGGCGCAGGCCCTCCAGCAGGGCCGCGTCGGCGGACGCGTCGTAGGGCGCGAGCGGCGGCGGCTGGTTGGTGACCTCGTGGGTGGCGGACGAGGGCGTCAGCGGCAGGACCATGACCTCAGTATTACGCTTCTAGTTCGACCGCAGCAAGACTGTAATACAGGTAGGATGCCGGGGTGACCGGGAGGCGCGTGTGACGCAGGAGCTCCGGCTGCGCCCGCTGACCGCGCGCTCGGTGGTGCTCAGCACCCTGCTCGGCGCGCACCCGCCCGAACTGCCGGTGCGCGAACTCGTGCGGATCGCGGCCCTGTTCGGCATCAACGACACCGCGCTGCGCGTCGCCCTGACCCGCATGGTCGCCACCGGCGACCTGCACCGCGCCGACGGCACCTACCGCCTCAACGACCGCCTGGTGCAGCGCCAGCGCCGCCAGGACGAGGCCGTGGACCCCAGCACCGTCGCGTGGGACGGCACGTGGGAGATCGTCGCCGTCACCGCCACCGGCCGCAGCCCCGCCGACCGCGCCGCCCTGCGCGCCCGGATGACCGCGCTGCGCCTGGGCGAACTGCGCGAGGGGCTGTGGCTGCGCCCGGCCAACCTGCGCCGGGCGTGGAGCGCCGACCCGGGCGTGCAGCGGTTCACCGCCGTGCCGCAGACCCCGTCGGCGGAGCTGGCGCGCACGCTGTGGGACCTCGACGACTGGTCCGCCCACGGCCGCGCCCTGCTGCGCCACTTCCGCGCGGTGGACCAGCCGGTGGACCGCTTCACCACGGCCGCGGCCATCGTGCGCCACCTGCTCGCCGACCCGATCCTGCCGGACTCGCTGCTGCCCCGCCCCTGGCCCGCCGACGACCTGCGCGTGGCCTACCGCGGCTACCAGCGCGAACTGGCGGACCTGGCGGCACTGCGGTCGGGTTGACGCAGGCGGCCTTCTGCCCGACTCCCGGCGCCGCCGGGACGGGGAGGGCCGAGGCGCGCCCCGACCCTCCCGCGCTCACGCTCCGTACACCTCGAACTCGTACAGCGAGTAGCCCCACGTCGTCGCCCGGGTCACGCCCTGCACCCGCACGTACCGGCCCGACCCGGACAGCCCGGTCAGGTCGTCCGTCCCGCCGTCACCGGCGGTCACCTCGCGCAACGTCGTCCACGCGACACCGTCCACCGAGGACTGGACGCGGTAGGCGCGGCCGTACGCCGTCTCCCACGTCAGCTTCACCCGGCCGACCTGCCGGGTCGCGCCCAGGTCCACGGTGATCCACTCGCCGTCGGCGTAGGCGCTGGACCACCGGCTGCCGTAGTCGCCGTCCACCGCGTCGACCCCCGGGAACGCGGGCGTCTCCACCGAGGACACCGTCACCGGCTTGCCGAAGGCGAGGTTCCCCGGCTGCGCGGACGACGGCCACGCCGGGTTGCGCCCGACCGACGCGATGACCGAGGTGAACGCCGACCACGTCGGGACCGGCTTCGGCGAGCCCCACGTCTGCTGGGCCAGCATGCGCAACGGGTCCCGGATGCCCGACGCGATCTGCGCCTCGGTCTCCCCCGCCGGGTAGTCGCACCACACGTGGATCTTGGAACCCAGGTTGCGGGTCTGCGAGGCCGCGTTCAGGGTCTGGCCGCCCTGGAAGACGTTGGTGTTCCAGGTCTCGTAGCCCCACGTGGTGTTCGGGCGGCCGACGCCGCCGTTGTAGAGCACGTAGTAGGTGGGGTCCCAGCTCTCGTTGGAGATCAGGTGGCCGTTGTCCACGTGCTGCTGCGGCGAGAGCCCGTAGTCGTACCAGAACTCGATGACGATGTTCGGGTTCACCCGCACCGCCGAACCGCCGTGCAGGCCGTCGTTCCACGCGCGGGTCGTCTTGCCCGCCGCGCGCACGATCCCGTTGGCCCAGTTGACGAAGCCCAGGTAGGTGTCCTTGGCGTTGGCCGTCGAGCCGTAGTTCGCGCGGGCGTGGGTGAGCAGCTGCGGGTAGGCCGCGTAGTCAGTCACGTACTCGTCCGCGCCGATGTGGAAGTACGGGGCCGGGAACAGCGGCAGGTACTCGTCGTAGATGTCCTTGATCAGCGTGTAGGCGGCCGGCTTGCTGAGGTCGATGAACCCGTGGTTGACCGTCCCGCCGCTGCTGACCAGCTTCAGGTCCGGGTGCTTGGCCAGGATGGCGTCCATGTGGCCGGGCGCGTCGAACTCCGGCACGACGGTGATCTTGTACTTGGCGGCCAGCGCGATCAGGTCGCGCACCTGCTGCTTGGTCAGGTGCTGCGCGGAGACGTACTCGGGGTGCTTCTCGCTCTCGATGCGGAAACCGAGGTTGTCGGTCAGGTGCAGGTGCAGGTAGTTCAGCTTGAGGTAGGCCAGTTCCTTCACGTGGTCGGCGAGCCACTGCGGCGTGAAGTACTTGCGGCCGTTGTCCACCATCAGGCCGCGTTCACGCTTGAGCGGCCAGTCGCGGGCGGTGCCGCGCGGGATGGTGGTGCGCTGCTTGAGCAGTTGCAGCACCGTGCGGGTGCCGTAGAACGCGCCGGCGTCGGTGCGGGCGGTGACGACCACGCGGTCGGTGACGCTGAGCGCGTAGCCCTCCTCGCCCAGCGCGGTGTCGGTGGAGCCGAGCCGCAGGACGACGTCCCCGGCCCGCGCGCCGCCGTCCACCTGGGCGACCGGGCGGCCGAACCGGGCGGTGAGGTCGTCGGCGAACACGCCGGCGGTCGTCGCGAGCGCGGGGTCGCGGACGATCCGGGCGGTGTCGGCGAAGGTGAAGTCGCCGGTCCCGCCGGTCCACTCGCGCAGGGCGGGAATGGTCTGCGGCTTGGGGTTCGCCGCCTGGGCGAGGGCCGGGCCGGGCAGCGCGGCGGAGGCCGCCAGCACGGCGAGCGCCGTGACCAGCGTGCGGAGACGTGGCATCGCGGTTCCTTCCAGGCAGGGGAGCTGGTCTGGACCAATTGCGCGGCTCAGTGCAGCCCGATGCGCACGTTATGTCAAGAGTTGTTCAGAAGAAGGCCCTAAACGCCACTTTCACTCATACGAATGGCCCGGAACCTGGTCGGGTTCCGGGCCATCCACGAGCGGGAAGGGTCAGACCTTCGCGGGCACCTTCTCCGGGCGGGGCGCGGACTGGGCGGGGGTCTCCCCGACCGTGCCGCGGAACCCGCGCAGCCGCAGGCTGTTGGTCACCACGAACACCGAGGACGCGGCCATCGCGGCGCCGGCGATCATGGGGTTGAGCAGGCCCAGCGCGGCCAGCGGCAGGGCGGCGACGTTGTAGGCGAAGGCCCAGAACAGGTTGCCCTTGATCGTGGCCAGCGTCCGCCGGGACAACCGGATGGCGTCCACCGCCGCCCGCAGGTCGCCGCGCACCAGCGTCAGGTCGGACGCCTCGATCGCCGCGTCCGTGCCGGTGCCCATCGCCAGGCCCAGGTCGGCCTTGGCCAGCGCCGCCGCGTCGTTGACGCCGTCGCCGACCATCGCGACGACCCGGCCCTCGGCCTGCAGCCGGGCGATGACGTCCACCTTGTCCTTGGGCAGGACCTCGGCGATGACCTCGTCGATCCCGACCTCGGCGGCGACGGCCTTCGCCGCGGCCGCGTTGTCCCCGGTCAGCAGCACCGGCTTGAGCCCCAGGCCGCGCAGCCCGGCGATGGCCTCCGCCGAGGTCGGCTTGACCGTGTCGGCCACGACCAGCACCGCACGCGCCTGGCCGTCCCAGGCCACCAGCACCGCGGTGCGGCCCTGCCCCTCGGCCTCGGCCTTGGCCGCCGCCAGCTCCCCGTCCAGGTGGACGCTCCACTCGGCCAGCAACCGCTCCCGGCCCACGAGCACCGCGTGCCCGTCGACCACGCCCTGCACGCCCAGGCCCTCCAGGTTCTGGAAGCCCTCCACCTCGGGCAGCTCGCCCACCCGCTCGGCGGCGGCCGTGGCGATCGCCTTGGCGATCGGGTGCTCGGAGGCGTGCTCCAGAGCGCCCGCCAGCCGCAGCACCTCGTCCTCGGAACCGGTGGCGTGCACCGCGTGCAGGCTCATCCGGCCGGTGGTCACGGTGCCGGTCTTGTCCAGCACGACCGTGTCCACCCGGCGGGTCGACTCCAGCACCTCCGGCCCCTTGATCAGGATGCCGAGCTGCGCGCCGCGACCCGTGCCGACCAGCAGCGCCGTGGGCGTGGCCAGCCCCAGCGCGCAGGGGCAGGCGATGATGAGGACCGCGACCCCGGCGGTGAACGCCGCCGCCGTGCCCTCCCCCGCGCCCAGCCAGAACGCGAGCGTCCCGACGGCCAGCGCGATCACGATCGGCACGAACACCCCGGACACCCGGTCGGCCAACCGCTGCACCTCGGCCTTGCCGTTCTGCGCGTCCTCCACCAGCCGGGCCATCTGCGCCAGCTGCGTGTCCGCGCCGACCCGGGTGGCCCGCACGACCAGCCGGCCGCCGGCGTTCACGGTCGCGCCGACCACGGCGTCGCCGGGACCGACCTCGACCGGCACCGACTCGCCGGTCAGCATCGACGCGTCCACGGCGGAGTTGCCGTCCTCGACCACGCCGTCGGTGGCGATCTTCTCGCCCGGACGCACCACGAACCGGTCGCCGACGGCCAGCTCGCCGATCGGCACCCGGACCTCGCGGCCGTCCCGCAGCACCGCCACGTCCTTCGCGCCCAGCTCCAGCAGCGCCCGCAGCGCCGCGCCGGCCCGCCGCTTGGACCGCGCCTCGAAGTACCGGCCCGCCAGGATGAACGTCGTCACCCCGGCCGCGACCTCCAGGTAGATCGAGCCCGCGCCGTCGGTGCGCTGGATGGTCAGCTCGAACGGGTGCGTCATGCCGGGCGTGCCGGCCGTGCCCCACAGCAGCGCGTAGACCGACCACGCGAACGCCGCCAGCGTGCCCATCGACACCAGGGTGTCCATGGTGGCCGCGCCGTGCCGCAGGTTCACCGCCGCCGCCCGGTGGAACGGCCACGCGCCCCACACGATCACCGGCGCGGCCAACGTCAACGAGATCCACTGCCAGAAGTCGAACTGCCACGCCGGCACCATCGCCAGCACGATCACCGGCACGGTCAGCGCGACCGACACCAGCAGCCGCTGCCGCAGCGACGTCGTGGGATCGACCTCGACCGGGGCGGCCTGCTCGGTCTTCGGGGCGGGCAGGCTCGCGCCGTACCCGGCCGCCTCGACCGTCGCCACCAACGTCCGCGGGTCCAGCCCTTCCGGGAAGGACACCTTGGCCTTCTCGGTGGCGTAGTTGACCGTCGCGGTCACACCGTCGAGCTTGTTGAGCTTGCGCTCGATCCGGTTGGCGCACGAGGCGCACGTCATGCCGGTGATCGAGAGTTCCAGATCAGTGGCCATGACCCGCCTCCACGGTGAACTCGGCCGTGCGCACGACACCGCCGTGCTGGAAGTCCAGGAACAACCGGTACCCGCCCTCGCTGGGCACCTCCGCGACGAACGCGATCTCGGGCCCCGGCGCGGTCTTGCCGTCCCCGGGCGAACCCTCGGGGTGCACGTGGAGGTAGGCCAGGTCGCTCTGCCGCAGTGCCACCAGGTGACCATACGCCGCGAGGTAGGGCTGCAAGTCCGTGACCGGCCCGCCGTCCTTGCTGACGGTCAGCTTCAGCGGCGACGCCTGGCCGGGCTTGAGGTCACCGTCCAAACGCACCTGGTAACCGTCCACCTGGGCCACTCGCGCCTCGGCGTGGGCCTTGGGCTGGAAGTCGCCCGCGACCGAGACGTCCGCGCCCAGCGTGGTCGCCGCGGCCCCGGCCGGCTTGAAGTCGGCGAACACCCGGTAGGAGCCGCCCGCGGGCAGGGTCACCGGCACCGACCAGGTCCCGTCGGCGGCCATCTCGGGGTGGACGTGCTGGTAGCCGGCGGTGTCCCGGCGCACCACGATCAGGTGCATCTTCTTGTCGTGCTCGACCTCGAACGAGGTCACCGCGTGCCCGTCGGGCCCGAGGATGCGGAAGGAGAGCGGGGAGGTGCCCGTCGGCAGGGTCGTCGCGGTGGGCGCGAGGGTGTAGCCGCCCCTGGTCGACGCCAGGCCCTTGGGCAGGTCCTGCGCGCCCTCCGCGACGGTGCCGCTGTGGGTGTCCCCGTGCCCGGCGGCCTCACTGCCGTGCGTGCCGCCTTCGTCGGCCTTGGGGGCCTGCTCGGCGGAAAGGGGTCCGACAGCGCTCCCGACCGCCCAGGCGCCGGTGGCGACCAGGGCGAGCGCCACACCGTAGGCGGAGAGCTTCGCTGCTGTGTTCATCGTCTGAGTCCTTCGTGGTGGGAGCCGGGCTCCCGGTGGGTGGTGCTTCAGCCCGCGAGCGCGTAGCCCGCTTCCTCGACGGCGGCGCGCACGTCCGCCTCGGCCACCGGTTCGGCGCTGGTCACCGTGACCGCGCCGGTCGGCAGGTCGACCGCCACGTCGGTCACGCCGGAGATCTTGGCGACCTCCTCGGTGACGGACGCCACGCAGTGCCCGCACGTCATGCCCGTGACGGTGTAAGTGGACTCGGCCATCGTTGTTCCTCCTCGGTCGTTCACGAACGCACCAGCCTGGCGATCGCGTCGCTGGCCTCGCGCACCTTCGCGTCGGCGCCCTCGCCGCCCTGCGTCAGCGCCTCGGCCACGCAGTGCTTGAGGTGCTCGTCGAGCAGTCCGAGCGAGACCGCCTGCAGCGCCTTGGTGGCCGCCGCGATCTGGGTGAGCACGTCGATGCAGTACTCGTCGTTGTCCACCATCCGCTGGATACCCCGGACCTGGCCCTCCACCCGCCGCAGTCGCGCCAGGTAGTCGTCCTTGCCGCTGGTGTAACCCCGCATGTCCCGCTCCTTCCCGCTACGGGTCCATTTATACCCCTGGGGGGTACCCAGCGCAAACCGACGTGACCGCGCACACACCCTCCCGGGGTATACCGGGCGTGTCAGAGTGGCGCGCATGAGCTACGACGTCGAGGCCGTCCGCGCCCGCTTCCCGTCCCTGGCCACCGGCACGGCCCACTTCGACGGACCGGGCGGCTCCCAGGTCCCGGCCCGGGTCGCCGACGCGGTGCACCGGGCCATGACCGCGCCCCTGGCCAACCGCGGCCGGGTGACCGCCGCCGAACGCGCCACCGACGACATCGTCCTGGCCGCCCGCCACGCCCTGGCCGACCTGCTGGCCGCGACCCCGGACGGGATCGTCCTCGGGCGCAGCGCGACCCAGCTGACCTACGACTTCGCCCGGACCCTGGCCGGGTCGTGGCGGCCGGGCGACGAGGTGGTGGTGACCAGGCTCGACCACGACGCCAACGTGCGCCCGTGGGTGCAGGTGGCCGAGGCGGTGGGCGCGGTGGTCCGGTGGGTCGGGTTCGACCCCGCGACCGGCGAGCTGGACCCGGTGGCGCCGACCGACCGGACGCGGCTGGTGGCGGTGACCGCCGCGTCGAACCTGATCGGCACCCGTCCCCCGCTGGCCGACATCGCGCGCGCGACCCACGAGGCCGGCGCGCTGCTGTACGTGGACGGCGTCCACCTCGCCGCCCACCACGCGGTGGACGTGGCGGAGCTGGGCGCGGACTTCTTCGTGTGCTCGCCCTACAAGTTCTTCGGCCCCCACCTCGGCGTCCTGGCCGCCGACCCCGCCCTGCTGGCGACGCTGCGCCCGGACAAGCTGCTGCCGTCCACGGACGCGGTGCCGGAGCGCTTCGAGCTGGGCACCCTGCCCTACGAGCTGCTGGCGGGCACGACGGCCGCGGTCGACTTCATCGCGGACCTGGCGCCGGGCGACGGCGACCGGCGCGCCCGCGTCAAGCGGTCGATGGACGCCGTGGCCGTGCACGAAGGCCGCCTGCGCGCGGTCCTGGAGGAAGGCCTGCGGACCCTGCCCGGTGTCACCGTCCACTCGCGGGCGCGGCTGCGCACGCCGACCCTGCTCGTCACGTTCGCCGACCACGACCCGGCCGACGCGTACCGATTCCTGGCGACGCGGAACATCAACGCGCCCGCCGGCTCGTTCTACGCCATCGAGACCTCCCGCCACCTGGGTCTGGGCGACCGGGGCGGCCTGCGGATCGGCCTGGCCGCGTACTCGACCGACGACGAGGTGGCCCGGCTCCGCCACGCCCTGGCCGACTTCCTCGACGGATAGCCGCGCGCGGAGAGCAGCCGCGTAGTCGGAGTGGTGGACAGACACGGTCGCTCGGGCGCGGAAGCATGGGACGGGCCGAGGGATGACGGCGTGGTCTCCGTGCGGCGAGTGCCGCCACCCTTCGGAGTAGTCGAGGAGGAGCGATGTCCATCGCCCCGGTTCGACCGGCGTCCGCCGTGTTGGCCTGGAGTCGCGAACTCGTCCAGCCCGCCCTCCGGGCCGCCGTCGACCGGTTGCCCGCGCCGGTCCGGCTGGTCGCCGGGTACCACCTCGGGTGGTGGGACCGCCGGGGCCGGCCGGGCGACGCGGCCGGGGGCAAGGCGGTCCGGCCGGCGCTGGTCCTGCTCGCCGCCGAGGCGTCGGGCGCTCGCGCCGACACCGCCGTGCCCGCCGCCGTCGCGGTCGAACTCGCGCACAACTTCACGTTGCTGCACGACGACGTCCTCGACCGGGACCGCACCCGCCGCCACCGGCCCACGGCGTGGGCGGTGTTCGGGACCAGCGCCGCCATCCTCACCGGGGACGCGTTGCTGGCGCTGGCGGCGGAGGTGCTGGCCGCGTCCGAGCACCCGGCCGCCGCGCGGGTCCTCACCGCGGCCCTGCTGGACCTGGTCGACGGCGAGTACGCCGACCTGGTGTTCGAGCGGCGGCCGGAGGTCGGGCTGGGCGAGTGCCTGGACATGGTGGAGCACAAGACCGCCGCCCTGCTCGCCGCCGCCTGCGCGTTGGGGGCGACGTTCGCCGGCGCGCCGCCCGCCACCGTCGCGCGGCTGCACGAGTTCGGCCGGCTGCTGGGCATCGCCTACCAGCACGTGGACGACCTGCTGGGCATCTGGGGCGACCCGGACAAGACCGGCAAGCCCGCGCACACCGACCTGCTCAGCCGCAAGAAGTCCCTGCCGGTGGTGGCCGCGCTGGCCTCGGGCACGCCCTTCGCCCGCGAACTGTCCACTCTGTACCGACGTCCCGCCCCGCCCGGCCACGAGGACGTCGTGCGGATGGCCGAGCTGGTCGAGCGGGCCGGCGGGCGGTCGTGGAGCCACGACGAGTCGCGCCGGCTGCTGGACGAGGCGCTGGACCGGTTGGCCGACACCGCTCCCGCGCCCCGCCCCGCCGCCGAACTGGCCGCGCTGGCCGACCTGGTGGTCAACCGCGACCGGTGACTACCCGCGGGTCCAGCGCTGGTTGGCCCCGCCGTGGCAGGTCCACAGCACGAGCTTGGCGCCGTTGGCCGTGCCGCCGCCGGACACGTCCAGGCACAGGCCCGACGCGCCCCGGATCGTGCCGTCCGCGTGGAAGGTCCACTGCTGGTTGCTCTGCCCGTTGCACGTCCAACTGATCACCCGTGTGCCGGGGGTGGTGCCGCCGTTGTAGGCGTCGAGGCACAACGAGCCGAACACCCGCAGTTCCTTGTTGGGCCAACTGGTCCACAGCTGGTTCGCCGCGCCGTGGCAGTCCCACACCAGGACGTCCGCACCCGCCACGGCCTTGCCTCCGGACACGTCGAGGCACCGCTCCGACCCGACGCCGCGCACGGACGATGTCGTGCCGACGACCGGACTCCCGCCGCTGACCCGGAACGCCGCCACCCCGTGCGCCGGCACGGCGGCGTTGATCGCCCCGGACGACGAGGACACCGCACCGCTCCACAGGTCGGTGAGCGTGAACGACGACCCGGACAGCCCGATCTCCGCCGCCGTGGTGGCCATCGTCGCCGTCGAGGTGCCCCGGTTGAGCAACGCCACCGCCACCGACCCGTCCGCCAGCGGCTTGGCGTAGACGTTCGCCTTCACCGGACGTCCGGCCGCGCCGAGCGGGTCCTGGTTGACCTCGATCAGCCTGGGGTTGCGCAGGATCGCGCTCACCTCCGCCGACATGGACCGGATGTCGTTGCCCGCCATCAGCGGCGCGGCCATCAGCGACCACAGCGTGAAGTGCGAGCGCGACTCGGTGAGGGTCAGCCCCGGCCGGCCCACCACCAGCATGTCCGGGTCGTTCCAGTGCCCCGGACCGGCTTGCGCCGCAAGGGGCGCGTTGATCTCCACGGCGTTGACCACGCCCATCGGGTAGGCGTTGACGTTGCCGTTCTGCCAGATGTCCAGGACGTCCTCGGTGGTGCGCCACAGGTCGGCGACCTGGCTCCAGTTGTAGGTGGCACCGGTCTTGTCGGCGTGGTAGCTGTTCGGGTTGATGCTGTAGACGATCGGCCGGCCGGTGGCGCGCAACGCGTCGCGCATGATCGTGAAGCGTTCCACCTGGTAGTCGCGGGAGCCTTCGGGCGAGCACCAGTCGTACTTGAGGTAGTCCACGCCCCAGGAGGCGAACGTGGCGGCGTCCCGCACCTCGTGGCCGAGGCTGCCGGTCGCGCCGGGGTACGCGCCGCCGCGCTGGGCGCAGGTCCGGTCGGTGGGCACCTGGTAGATGCCGAACTTCAGGCCCTTGGAGTGGATGTAGTCGCCCAGCGCCTTCATGCCGCCGGGAAACCGGTCCGGGTGGCCGCGCAGGTTGCCCTGCGCGTCGCGGTTCGGGTCGAACCAGCAGTCGTCGATCACCACGTACTGGTAGCCGGCGGCTTTCAGGCCCGACGACACCATCGCGTCGGCGGCCTGCTTGATCAGCGTCTCGCCGATGTCGCAGCCGAACGTGTTCCAGGAGTTCCACCCCAGGGGCGGGGTGGGCGCGGGACTCCCCGGCGCGGCGTGGGCCGCCGGGGGCAGGGCGACAGCGGTGGAGACCGCGAGCGCGGCGGCGATCAGGGACAGGGCACCGCGAAGCGACCGAGTGGGCGTCATTGCCTCTCCTCCGGCACAGGCATGTTCGGTTGTGTTCACAACACTTACCGCAAGCCATACTTCCTGACCAGTGTTGTTCGATTCTGTGTCAGTATGTCGCCACCCGGGCCGGCTCGATCGCCACCCGGCCCTCCTGCCGCCGCCGGACCCAATCGAGGTGGAACGCGCTGCCCGGCGCGACCTCCGCCCGCCGGTGCGGCTCGGTCAGCAGGTCGATCGGGCACTCCACGGCCGACCCGGTCGCCGGAACGGGGCGTGGCCCGGCGGCGAACCCCGCGAGCGCCTCGGCGGCGGGCTTGCGGCGGTGGTCGGTGGTGAACAGGCCCAGGTCGTACTCGCGGTCGGGGAAGTCCAGCAGCGCGCGGTCGATGTCGTGCGAGGACCACCAGGTCACGCCCCACAGCGCGGGGTTCCCGGCGACGGCGTCCAGCGTCGCCCGCACGAACGCCGCCGCGTCGCCCGCCGGCACGTCCGGGCGCGGCACGCCCACCTCCTGCAACCACACCGGGCGACCCGGCGCGGCGGCGGCGGCCAGCGACACCAGGTAGTCGGCGTGGGTCACGGTCGCCGGACCCAGCGGACCGTCGAGGCGCGAGGTCCCGTTGAACACCCACGAGTGCACGGTCGTCAGGTCGCCCAGCTCCACCGCGTCGGCCGGGTGGAACGGGTGGTCCGGCGCGTACCAGGCGTCGTCGTACACCGAGTACAGCGCGGCGACGCCCGGCGCGGCCTCCCGCACCACGTCCACCAGTTCGGCGGCCCACGCCCGGGACGCCGCCGGCGTGGTCGGGTTGGCCGGCCACAGGTTGTCGACCTCGTTGCCCAGGGTGATCGCGAAGACGTTCGCGCGGCTCGCGGCGGCCTCGGAGACGTACGCGGCGTAGGCGGCGATGCCGTCGCGCACGTCCCGGTCGGTGAACACGCTGCGGCGGTGCCAGGTGAGCACCCACGACGGCAGGAAGTCGAAGCTGGACAGGTGCCCCTGGAGCAGGTCGACCGCGACCTCCAGGCCGAACTCGGCGGCGACGTCGAGGGTGGTCAGCAGGTCGTCCACCGGGCGCAGCAGCCCCCGGTTGGGCTGGATCCACGGCCAGATCGGGAACACCCGCACGTGGTCCAGGCCCAGCTCCGCCAGGTCGGCGAAGTCGCGGCGGACCGCGTCGGCGGAGAAGTCGAGCCAGCTGTAGAGCCAGCCGGCGGACGGCACGTAGTTCGCCCCGAGGCGCAGGGAGTTGGTCACGCCTTCAAGCTAAACCGTTTTAGCGCCCGCTCCAAGGGGCCGTGCTCTCGCGGACGGTCAGCCGGGGCGTCTCGGTCTTCACCTCGCGCGGCGCGTTCGGGTCGGCCAGCAGGTCCAGCAGCGCCAGCGCGGCGCGCTCGCCGAACGCGTAGGTGTCGCGGGACAACGCCGTGATCGCCGGGTGGGTCAGCTCGGTCAGCACCGAGTCGTCGAACGACGCGATGGACACCTCGCCCGGCACGGACACGCCCATCTCCGTGGCCACGCCCAGCCCGGCCACGGCCATCAGGTCGCTGTCGTAGACGATCGCCGACGGCCGGTCGCGCCTGCTCAGCAGGGTGCGCGTGGTCGCCGCGCCCTCGGTGTCGCTGAAGTCGGTGTGCAGCGACTCGACGCCCGCGAGGCCCAGTCGGCCGGCCGCGTCGCGCAGCGCGCGGGTGCGGCGCTGGGTGTGCCGGAACTCGGGCGTGCCGGCGACGTGCGCGATCCGCCTGTGCCCCAGCGCGGCGAGGTACTCCACGATCGACGTCATGGCCTCGCGGTCGTCGGCCCACACGCTGCACAGGGAGCCGTGCCGGCCGGGTCCGCCGATCACGACGGCGGGCAGCAGCAACTCGTCCACCACGTCGATGCGCGGGTCGCGGGTGCGCAGGTCGACCAGCACCAGGCCGTCCACGCGCTGCTCGGAGGCCCACCGCCGGTAGACGCGGATCTCCTCCTGCACGTCCTCGACGATCATCAGCTGCAACGTGACCGAGTGCGCGGACAGCCCGGCCTGCAGGCCGGAGAGCAGCTTGGCGAAGAACGGCTCGACGCCCAGGGTCCGCGCCGGCCGCGCGATCACCAGGCCCACCGAGTCGGCGCGCGCGCCGCCCAGGGCGCGGGCCACGCTGTGTGGGCGCCAGTTCATCTCCTCGGCCACGGCGAGGATGCGCGCCCGGGTGTCCTCGCTGACGCCGGGGCGCCCGTTGAGCGCGAAGGACACCGCGCCCTTGGACACGCCCGCCCGGCGCGCGATGTCGGCGATCGTGGGTCTGCTCATCGCCCGCCTCCGATGTCCTGTTTTCTGTCCGGGTCCGCCGCCGCACGGCCCTTGACAGTGCCCGTCGATGCGAAGGATAGTCCGGAACTATACCGGTTTATCTGATTCCTGCGTCAGAGTGGACGGGAGGGCGTATGCGCACGCTTCTGACCCGGTCGGCCGTGCTCGCGGCCACCGCGGCGGTGCTCGCCGGGTGCGGTCTCGGCGGCGGCACGAGCGGTGGCGAGGTCGGGGCCGCGGGCGAGGTCAAGGGCGAGGTGAGCCTCCAGACCTGGGCGCTGAAACCGAAGTTCACCGACCACGTGCAGGGCGTGATCGACGCGTTCCAGCGGAAGTACCCCGGCACCACGGTGAAGTGGCTCGACCAGCCCGGTGACGGCTACGCCGACAAGGTGCTCAGCCAGGCCGCGTCGGGCGAGCTGCCGGACGTGGTGAACCTGCCGCCGGACATGGCGCTGCCGTTGGCCAAGCAGCAGATGCTGCTCGACGTGTCGGCCAACGACGACAAGCTGCGCGACGACTACGTCAAGGGCGGCGTGAGCGCGTACGAGTTCGCCGGTCTCACCGGCGCCTACGCCTACCCCTGGTACCTCAACACCGACGTCAACTACTGGAACGCCGACCTGTTGACGCAGAACGGTCTGGACCCGAAGAAGCTGCCCGCGTCCGTGGACGACCTCATCGCGCAGGCCCGCGTGATGAAGGAGCGCTCGGGCGGGCAGATGTACCTGATGAGCCGCAAGCCCGAACTGGGCGACCTGGCCAACGCGGGCGTCAAGCTGCTCTCCGACGACGGCAGCCGGTTCACGTTCAACACGCCGGAGGCCGCGGCCGTGCTGGACAAGTACCGCGCCGCGTTCGCCGAGGGCCTGATGCCGCGCGACGTGCTCACCGACAAGTACCTGGGCAACAGCGAGCTGTTCAAGAAGCAGCAGGTCGCCTGGACCACCGGCGGCGGCAACACGATCAACAGCATCAAGGTGGACAACCCGACGCTGGCCGCGAAGATCGTGCCGTCGGCGGCGTTCGGCACGCCCCCGCTGTACGTGCAGGGCCTGTCGGTGTCGCGCAAGAGCGGGAACCTGCCCGCCGCGCTGGCGCTGGCCCGGTTCGTGACCAGCCCGGAGAACCAGGCCGCGTTCGCCAAGCTGGTGCCCGGCATCTTCCCGTCCACCACGGCCTCGGCGAGCGACCCGGCGTTCAGCCAGAGCGACGGCACCAACGCCGGTGACGCGAAGGTGCTCGCGTTCCAAGCGCTGGGCGGGGCCAAGCTGCTCCAGCCGCCGGTGGTCAGCGAGGCGATGGGCGACTACGTCAAGCAACAGATCTCGTTGGCGGTCAACGGGGAGATCTCCTCGAAGGAGGCGCTGGACCGGGCCGTGGCCAAGTGTGACGAGTTGCTGAAGAGCTGACCCGATGCCGACGCACCGCTGGTTCACCCCCTGGCTGCTCGTCCTGCCCGCCCTGGTGTGGCTGGCGGTGTTCAACCTCTGGCCGTCGCTGAACACGGTCGTGCTGTCGTTCACCAACGCCAAACCGCTGGGCGGCGGCACGTTCGTCGGCGCCGCGAACTTCGAACGGCTGCTGACCGACGACCAACTGGCCGACGCGCTGCTCAACAGCATCGTCTACATGCTGGTGTGCCTGCCGGTGCTGACGGTGGTGCCGCTGCTGCTGGCGGTGCTGGTGGAGAAGCGGCTGCCGGGCATCACGTTCTTCCGCACGTCGTTCTACTCGCCGGTGATCGCCTCCGCGGTGGTGGTCGCGCTGATCTGGAACTGGCTGTTGGAGGACCGGGGCGCGGTCAACGGACTGGCGCGACAGCTCGGTGTGGTGTCCGGGCCGGTGCCGTTCCTCACCGACCGGTGGCTGCTGATCTTCAGCGCGATCGGGCTGACGGTGTGGAAGGGCCTCGGGTACTACATGGTGATCTACCTGTCGGCGCTGGGGAACGTGAGCCGGGACCTGCACGAGGCGGCGGCGGTGGACGGCGCGGGCCCCGTCCGCCGCTTCCTGAACATCACGGTTCCCGGTGTGCGCAACACGATGCTGCTGGTCAGCGTGCTGATCACGGTGTCGGCGCTGCGGGTGTTCTCCGAGCTGTACGTGCTGACCAACGGCACCGGCGGCCCGGGTGGTCGGGACATGTCGGTGGTGATGCTCATCCAGATGTACAGCCGGGGATTCACCGGCCACCTGGGTTACGCCTCCGCCCTGAGCATCCTGTTGTTCGTCGTCACGCTGGGTCCGATGTTGTTGCTGCTGCGCCTGAACCGGAAGGGGGCCGACGCGTGAGCCGGGGTTTCAACAGCACCAGCCCGCGCGAGAAGGTCCTGCGGTACGCGCTGCTGGTGTTCGTCCTGCTGATCACCGTCGGCCCGTTCCTGTGGCAGCTCTCGACGTCGTTCAAGGGTCCCGGCGAGGACATCTACACCGCCACGCCGAGGTTCCTGCCCGAACAGCCCACCCTGGGCAACTACGCCGAGGTCGCCCGCGCGATCCCGGTGTGGGACTACATCGGCAACTCGCTGGTCGTGGCGGCCCTGACGATCACCGGCAACGCGGTGGGCGCGACGCTGGCCGGGTTCGCGCTGGCCCGGCTGCGGTTCCGGGGCGGCAAGCTCGTGCTCGGCCTGCTCCTGGCCACGCTGGTGCTGCCCGGCGAGGTCACGATCGTCTCGCAGTGCGTCACGGTCCGCGAGCTGGGCCTGGCCGACACCCTGGTCGGCGTGGCGCTGCCGGGCGCGATCGGCATGCTGAACATCCTGCTGATGCGCGCGGCGTTCCTGGCGATCCCGCGCGAGCTGGACGAGGCCGCCTACATCGACGGCGCCAACGCGTGGCAGCGGTTCGTCCGGATCGGGCTGCCCAGCGTGCGCGGGATGCTGAGCGTGGTGGTGATCTTCGCGTTCATCGGGGCGTGGGACGACTTCCTGTGGCCGCTGATCGTGCTGACCGACCCGGAGAACTACACGCTCACCGTGGGGCTTCAGTACCTGAACTCGTCGTTCACGTCCAACCCGCGGGTGGTGGCGGCCGGGACGATGATCGCGTTCATCCCGATCGTGGTCGTCTTCGCCACCCTCCAGCGCTTCTTCTTCCGCGGCGTCGAGGAAGGCGCCATCAAGGGGTAACACACATCGGAGGTTGTTCCCTGTGAAAACAACGATTCTCCGCACGGCCGCAGCGTTGGCGCTGTTGGGCTCCGCCCTGCTCCCCACCCCCGCCCAAGCCCAGGAGGCGACGTCGAAGCGGACCGTCGTCTACTACCAGACGCAGTACCTCAACGGGACGTACGTGTCCCCCAAACCGTTGCTGGACAACAACACCGGCATCACGGACGTGCTGGTCGCCGCCCTGCACCTGAACGGCGACGGCACCGTCCACCTCAACGACCACCCGCCCGCCGATCCCCGCTACACCCAGATGTGGGCGGACCTGGCCGCCATGCAGGCGCGCGGGGTCAACGTCTCGATGATGGTCGGCGGCGCGGCACCGGGCACCTTCACGCGCCTGGACACCGAGTTCGACACCTACTACCCGAGACTGCGCAACGTCGTCAGCACCTACAAGCTCGACGGCGTCGACCTGGATGTCGAAGAGAGCATGTCCCTGGCCGGCATCAAGCGGGTCATCGACGCCCTGCGCGCGGACTTCGGCTCCGACTTCATCATCACCCTCGCCCCGGTCGCCCCGGCGCTGGCGGGCGGCGGCAACCTGTCCGGCTTCGACTACGACCAGCTCGAACGCGACCGGGGCGCGCAGATCGACTGGTACAACGCGCAGTTCTACTGCGGCTGGGCGTCCCTGTCGAACACCACCGCCTACGACAACATCATCCGCCGGGGCCTGTTCCCGCCGAACAAGGTGGTCGCGAGTTCCCTGACCCACCCGTCGTTGTGCGGCGGGTACGTGGACGTCACCACGACGTTGAAGTCCACCATCCAGTCCCTGGCGCAGAAGTACCCGGACTTCGGCGGCGTGGCCGGGTGGGAGTACTTCACGTCCAACCCGGGCGGCACGGCCCGGCCGTGGGAGTGGGCGGGCCTGATCACGTCGTACCAGAAGGGCACCACTCCCCCGCCGGCGAACCTGGCCCTGAACAAGCCCGCCACCGGTTCGACGTCCTGCAATTCGGCCGAAGGCCCGGCGAAGGCCGTGAACGGCAGCGTGACCGGCGGCAACAGCGACAAGTTCTGCTCGCTGGCGTCCTCGAAGTGGCTGCGGGTGGACCTGGGCTCGACGCAGACGGTCGCGGGCTTCACCGTCCGCCACGCCGGCGCGGGCGGCGAGTCGGCCTCGTACAACACGAAGGCCTTCACCATCCAGACGTCCACCGACGGCACGAACTGGACGACCAGGGTCACGGTCACGGCCAACACGGCGAGCGTGACCACGCACCCGATCAGCTCGGCGAGCGCCCGTTACCTGCGGTTGAACGTGACCACGCCGACCCAGACCGGTGACGCGGCGGCCCGGATCTACGAGTTCGAAGCCTACGCCTGACGAAGGAGCGCAGTGGCAGCGCGGATCCTGTCGGTCGTCTCGACCGACCTGTTCATCGGCACCGAGGACCAGCCCCGGCAGGTGGTGCGCGTCACCGTCGACCGGGGCGCGGGGTCCGCGGCCCTGCCCGTCGAGGTGTCCGGGCCGGGGTTGACCGGCTCGGCCCTCACCGGACCCGGCGAGGGCGAGGTGGTGGTGGAAGTCCCCGTCACCACGTCCGCTCCGGTCGGCGCGGAAGTACCGGTCAAGGCCTCCCTTGGCGAGTCCACTGTGGACGCCGTGGTGAGGGTGGAGGAGACCGGGTGGCGGATGTTCCTGGTCTCGCACTTCCACTACGACCCCGTCTGGTGGAACACCCAGGCCGCCTACACGCAGACCTGGGAGCTCCAGGGTGACGACGGCACCACCCGCCCGGTGTGGGAGCACAACGGGTTCAACCTGGTCCGGGCGCACCTCGACATGGCGTTGTCCGACCCCGACTACGCGTTCGTGCTGGCCGAGGTGGACTACCTCAAACCGTTCTGGGACGTGCACCCCGAGTACCGGCAGGTGCTGCGGGACCTGATCGCCGAAGGTCGCGTCGAGGTGATGGGCGGGACGTACAACGAGCCGAACACCAACCTCACCGGATCCGAGACGACCATCCGCAACCTGGTCTACGGCGTGGGCTACCAGCGGTCGATCATGGGCGCGGACCCGCGCACGGCGTGGCAGCTCGACGTGTTCGGGCACGACCCGCAGTTCCCCGGGCTGGTCGCCGAGGCCGGGCTGACCAGCACGTCGTGGGCGCGCGGGCCGTTCCACCAGTGGGGGCCGCTGCTGACGAAGTTCGACGAGGCCGGCGGGGACGCGGCGAACATGCAGTTCCCCGCCGAGTTCGAGTGGATCTCACCGTCGGGGCGCGGGGTCCTCACGCACTACATGCCCAACCACTACTCGGCGGGCTGGTGGATGGACTCCTCCGCCACGCTGGACGAGGCGTGCGGCAAGGTCTACGACCTGTTCCGGGCGGTGAAGCCGGTCGCGGCCACCCGCAACACGTTGCTGCCCGTCGGCACGGACTACACGCCGCCGAACAAGTGGGTCACGCTGATCCACCGCGAATGGGCGTCGCGGTACGTGTGGCCGAAGTTCGTGTGCGGGACGCCGCAGGACTTCTTCGCCGCCGTGCACGAGGAGTTGAGCGCGCGCGGGGTCGAGCCGAGCCCGCAGACACGGGACATGAACCCGGTCTACACCGGCAAGGACGTCTCCTACATCGACACCAAGCAGGCGCAGCGGGCCGCCGAGGTGGCCGCCACCGATGCCGAGAAGCTGGCGGTGTTCGCGTCCGCGCTGGGGTTGGGGTCTTATCCGGAGGCGGCGCTGGACAAGGTGTGGCGGCAGTTGGCGTACGGCGCGCACCACGACGCCATCACCGGGTCCGAGTCCGACCAGGTGTACATCGACCTGGTGTCGGGGTGGCGGGAGGCGCACGACCTGGCGGTGGACGTGCGGGACCGGTCGCTGGCGGCGATCCTCGGGCGGGTGGACACGTCCGAGGTCGGGCGGGCGGTCACGGTCGTCAACACCCTGGCGTTCGCGCGGACCGACGTCGTGCGGGTGACCGTGCCCGGGTCGTCGGGTCTGCGGTTGCTGGACGCCTCGGGCGCGCCGGTGCCGTTCGTGGCCGAGGCGGTCGGCGAGTCGACGGTGCTGGCGTTCGTGGCTTCCGACGTGCCGGGGATGGGGTGGCGGACCTGGCGGCTGGTGGAGTCCGACGACGCCCTGCCGCTGTGGGAGGTCGGGGCCGGGGTGGCCATCGCCAACTCGCACTTCGCCGTCGAGGCCGACCCGGCGCGGGGCGGCGGGCTGCGCAGCATCCGCGAGGTGGCCTCCGGGCGGGAGCTGGTGCGGGAAGGCGAGGTCGGCAACGAGCTGCGGCTCTACGACGAGTACCCGCAGCACCCCGAGTTCGGCGAAGGGCCGTGGCACCTGCTGCCCACCGGGACCGTGGTGTCGTCGGCGTCGTCGCCCGCGCGGGTGCGGGTGGCGCACAGCCCGGTGGGCAGCCGGCTGGAGGTGTCCGGGCGGGTCGGCGACGTGCGGTACGAGCAGCGGATCACGTTGTGGCACGGCGTGGACCGGCTCGACCTGCGCACCCGCGTGCCCGCGTTCACCGGGTCCGACCAGTTGCTGCGGGTGAAGTTCCCGGTGGACGTGCCGGGGGCGCGGCCGGTGAGCGAGGTCGGTGGGGCCGTGATCGCGCGGGGGTTCGCGCTGCCGGACTCCGACACCGCCGTCGCGCCGTGGACCCTGGACAACCCGGCCAACACGTTCTTCGGGCTGAGCACGACGGCGGCGCTGCGCCTGGTGTCGCCGGGGGGCGCGGTGCTCGGGCGGGCGGCGATCGCGGTGGCCGAGGTGGTCGTGCCGACCCCGCCCGACGCCGCGCCGCTGGCGCGTGAGCTGGTGGTGGCGCTGGCGCGGGTGGGCGTCACGGCGACCACGTCGACCGCCGAGGGTGCCCGGTACGGGTGGCTGCGGGTGGATTCGAACCTGCCGGACGTGCGGATCGTGCTGGGCGGCCCGGACCGCAACCCGATCGCGGCGGAGGTCCTGGACGCGGCCGGCGACGCGTGGCGGGACGAGCTGGAGCGGCAACTGGCCGACCGGGGCGCGGCGCGGGTGTTCGTGCCGGGGTCGTCGGCCGTGGAGGAGGCGTGGCGGCCCAACGCGGACCTGCGTTCGCCGCGCTCGTTGCCGGTCGTGGTGGTGGACGGGGTGGACGCCGAGGCGCTGGCCGCCGAGATCGCGCTGGTGGCCGGGGAGTTCGCGGTGGGCGACGCCGAGGTGACCGCCGTGGCGGTCGGGCCGACGCGGTTGGTGGACGAGCACACCGTCGGGTTGCTGTCGTACGGCATCCCCGGGTTCGCCGTGGACCCGGAGGGCGCGCTGCACCTGTCGCTCATGCGGTCGTGCACGGGGTGGCCGTCCGGGATCTGGCTGGACCCGCCGGTGCGGCGCGCGCCGGACGGGTCGGCGTTCCAGTTGCAGCACTGGACGCACGACTTCGATTACGCTCTGGTGAGTGGCGCCGGTGACTGGCGGGCGACGGACCTGGTGGCTCAGGGTCAGGAATTCTCGGCTCCGCTGCACGGTCGGGTGGTAGATGCACACTCCGGGGTACTGCCGGCGCGGCACGCGTTGCTGACCGTGTCGCCGGAGCGGCGGGTGCAGGTGCAGACGGTGAAACGGGCCGGCAACCCGAGCGCGGTCGGATCGGCGTCGGCGTCGGAATCGGGGTCAGGGTCAGGGTCGCCGGAGCAGCCGAGCGGCATGACGCTGCGCTTGGTCGAGACGACGGGCCGACCGGTGACGGCGACGGTGTCCTCGGTGGTGCCGTGGACGGCCGCGCACACCGCCGATCTGCTGGAGCAGGAGCGGCGCGAGCCGGTGCTGGCCGACGGACGGGTGGTCGTGGCGCTCGACGGGTCGCAAATCGCCACGGTCGTGGCCGACACCGCGCCCACCGACACCGCGCCCACCGACACCGCGCCCACCGACACCGCGCCCACCGACACCGCGCCCGCCGAGAGCGGGTCGGCCGAGACCGGGTGGGCTGCGGCCGGCGGGGGCGCGGGTCTGGCGGCCGGCGGGGTGCTCGGGGCGTCGGCTGAGGTGGCGCAGCCGGTGTACGCGCGGTACTGGCTGCACAACCGCGGGCCCGCGCCGATGGGGTTCTTCCCGGTCAGCGTCACCGCCGCGCCCACGGTGCTGACCGCCGCCGACGGTCCGCTGTCCACTTCGGTCACCGTCGCCAGCCAGGTATCGGCGCGGTTCAGCGGGACGCTGCGGGTGGTCGCGCCGGAGGGCTGGGCCGTGACGCCCGCCGAGCGGCCCATCACCCTGGCCGCCGGTGGCCACACGTCGTTCCCGCTGGAGGTGGTGCCGTCGGGCGGGCCGGGGTTGTACTTCGTCCGGGTGCAGGTCCCGGTCGGGGAGGACCTGGTCGAGGACGTCGTGAGCGTGCTCGTCCCCGGTGGCCCGCTGGACGACGTCGTGCCGCCGCCACCCGGCCCGGAGATCGACCACGGCAAGCAGATCGAGGGCACGACCGCGACGTCCGGCCGGACGACCGGGCTGCGGGTGACCGGCATGAGCGACGCGGTCGTGGTCGCCCCCGGCGGGCGCGCGGTGGTGGCGGTGTCGCTGGCCAACGACGCCTCCTCCGCTGTGGACGGCGAGGCGATGCCGGTGAGTCCGTGGGGCACGTGGGGGTTCGTCGGGCCCTACGCGAAGGGGTTCAGCGTGCCGGCCGGGGCCACCGGTCGGGTGGAGTTCGCGGTGGACGTGCCGGAGGGCACGGAACCGGGCACGTGGTGGGTGATGGTGAAGCTCATGTGGTTCGGGCGCGTGCAGTACACGCCGGCGGTCCCGGTGGAGGTGCGGTGAACCACCACCATCACCACCCGTCGGACCAGGCGTCGGCCGCGCGCGCCCAGCGTGAGGCGACCGTGGTCGGGTGGGTCGAGGGCGTGCCCGTGCCGCGGGCGGCGTTGGACGCTCGGTTGGCGGCGTTGCGCGCCCGGCCGGGGGCGCTGCCCAAGCCCGGCACCAGCGAGGACCGCCAGTTGGCGCGGTGGACCGCGCACGTGCTGCTGACCGAGGAGCTGTGCCGGCGGGAAGCGGCGGCGCGGGCGTTGCGGGTGACCTCGCACGTGCCGCTGGACTCGGTGGCGGCGGTCCACCTGGGGTCGATCGGCGCGGCGGCGTGGCAGTCGTGCGCCGAGGTGGGCGCGGTGTTCGCGGCCGTCGTGCCGGCGGCGCCGGGCGAGGCGGAGGAACCGGCGGTCCGGCGGTGGTGGCGCGTCCGGTACGGCGCGTCGTTGTCCCCGATCGGGTGGTCCACGCTGGACGACCTGCCCGCCGCCGTGGCCGACGCCCTGCGAACGTCCCCGCCGGGCACCGTGGTGGGCCACGGCGAGCACCGCGCGGTCGCGGACGAGCACGAGGACCGCCCGGTGGACGCGGACTCGCCGGACCGCCGCCGGCGCGGCGCCCGGCTGCGCGAATTCAGCCGATGGTTGGACCACCGTCGGGCGACGGCGGTCGTCACCGCCCCCGGCTTCGAGCACCCGGGCGACCCGTCCCAACCCGACTGCACCCACCGCCACTGACCCACCGCCGGCCGGTGTTTTGCGGGGGTCGCGCTGGGTAGTCGGGTGGTCAGGCTCGACATTCCCCTCGTGACAGGGAGCTTGACATGAGCACAAGCGGAGCGCTCACCCGGACGCCGGTGCAGTCGGCCGCACTCGCGGTGAGTGTGGTGTTCGCGCTGGTCGGGATCGCCGGCTTCATCCCGGGCCTCACTACGAATTACGACACCATGCAGTTCGCGGGGCACGAGTCACAGGCGCAGCTGCTCGGGGTCTTCAACGTCTCCATCCTGCACAACCTCGTGCACCTCGCGTTCGGCGTGGTGGGCTTCCTGATGGCCCGCACCGTCAGCGGCGCGGTGACGTACCTGGTGGGCGGCGGTGTCGTGTACCTCGTGCTGTGGCTCTACGGGCTGCTCATCGACCACGACAGCGCCGCGAACTTCGTTCCGGTGAACACCGCCGACAACTGGTTGCACCTCGGCCTCGGTCTCGGCATGGTGGCGCTGGGGTTCACCCTGGGCAAGTCGTCCCGGATCGGGCGACGCGGCGCGGTCTGACCCCGGCGGTGACGTCACCGGGACGCGCGCGACACGCCACGAACGGACGCACCTGACGTCGGTTGCGCGCTCACAACTACAATCGGCGGGGTGAGCGAAGATTCCGTCACCCCGTCGCCCTTGTGGACCTACATCGAGACCAACCTGGAGAACCGCGGCCTGAGCACGGGGGACCTCTCCCGAGCGACCGGCGTCCACCGCAGCCGGTTCACCGACTGGCGGCGGGGCAAGTCCATCAACATCGACACCGCCCGGGCCATCGCGAAGCTGTTCGAGGTGAGCCCGCTGGAGGTGATGGTCGCGGCCGAGCTGATCACCGCCGAGGAGGCGCAACTCAAGCACACCCGGCCCGATCCGGCTGACCTGACCGACGACGAACTGGTCGCCGAACTCCGCCGCCGCCTCAAGCGCCTGGCGGACTGAGCACCCCGACGGGCGTTTCCCGATCAAGCCACGCCGGCCGGTCCCCCGCGGACCGGCCGGCGGCTTCGTCCCACCGCCACCCGCCCGACGCCACCCGCCCGACGCCACCCGCCCCACGCCACCCGCCCCACGCCACCCGCACGACGCCGCCCGCCCGACGCCTCACCCGCCCGACCTCTCCGACGCCTCACCCGCCCGGCCCACCCATCCGCCCCCCAGCGGGTCAGGCCCGGTCGGCCGACCGCTCCGCCGCCTGCTTCAGCCGCGCCAGCGTGGCCTCGATGTTCGCCTGGTTCTGCGTGCCCCGGTCGCGGACGCCGGTCGCCAGCGCGGTCAGCGGGACGAACCACGCCGGGCGCAGGTCCCACGTGCTCTCCGTGACGCGGCAGCCGCCGTCCACCGGTTCGATGTCGTACTGCCAGCGCGACACCGGCATCCCCAGTGACCGCACCACGAACGCGAAGCGGTCCGGCCGCGCGTCGGTCACCGTCGCGACCGTCGTCCACAGCCGCGCCCCGCGCCGGTTGGTGCCGCGGAACCGCGCGCCGACCTCCGGCCCGGTCGCACCGCCCAGCCACCGCCCGCCCGAGTACTCCTGCGCCAGGCGCGCCATCCCCGCCAGGTCGCTGACCAGCTCGTACACCCGCGCGGCCGGGGCGGCCACGTCGACGCTCGCCCGTGCATCCGGATCGCTCACGTTCCGGAATCTAGAGGACCGCCGGGGCTCCACCAAGGGTTGACCGGCGCAGCGCCACGCTCGTAGTGTTCGTATTGAGAACTTGTGTTCGGCATGCGAACAACGCGAGGTGACGTGGCCGAGATAGCGACGTTGGCGGACGCGGTCGGCGAGCTGGTGGCCGACGGCGACGTGGTGGCACTGGAGGGCTTCACCCACCTGATCCCCACGGCGGCGGGGCACGAGATCATCCGCCAGGGCCGTCGGGACCTGACGCTGGTGCGGATGACGCCGGACATCGTCTACGACCAGCTCATCGGCGCCGGCTGCGCGCGGAAGCTGGTCTTCTCGTGGGGCGGCAACCCCGGGGTCGGCTCGCTGCACCGCTTCCGGGACGCGGTGGAGAACGCGTGGCCGCGGGCGTTGGAGATCGAGGAGCACAGCCACGCCGGCATGGCCAACCGGTACGTCGCCGGCGCGTCCGGGCTGCCGTTCGCGGTGCTGCGCGGGTACGTCGGCACCGACCTGGCGACGGTCACGCCGACGATCAAGCCGATCACCTGCCCGTTCACCGGTGAGGTGCTGACCGCGGTGCCGGCGTTGAACCCGGACGTGACGGTCGTGCACGCCCAGCGCGCCGACCGGCGGGGCAACGTGCAGTTGTGGGGGCTGCTCGGCGTGCAGAAGGAGGCCGTGCTGGCGGCGCGGCGGAGCCTGGTCACGGTCGAGGAGGTCGTGGACGAGCTGACCCCCGTGCCCGGCGCGGTCGTGCTGCCGTCGTGGGCGGTGACCGCGGTGGCGGAGGTGCCGGGCGGCGCGCACCCCTCCTACGCGCAGGGCTATTCGGAACGCGACAACGCCTACTACGCGGCTTGGGACGCCACCAGCCGCGACCGCGACGAGTTCACCGCCTGGGTCGAGCGCATCAAGGCCGGCGCGGCTGAGCGCCACGGTGACGGCCGAGCCGCGCGCGATGGCGGGCGCGGCGACAGTGGCGCGGCCGAGCGCGGTGTGGCGGAGCGCGGTGTGGCCGAGCGCGGTGTGGCCGAGCGCGGTGTGGCCGAGCGCGGTG
>NZ_JBEZBW010000066.1:0-45591 GCF_040647305.1 Saccharothrix sp. NPDC042600
TGCTCGTTCCTCGCAAAACTTTTTGGCCCAACCCCGGGAAAGTGTGGTAGCCCTTCGGGCAGGCCATACGGGGAGGACGGAAAAGCCCAAAAGCGAGGGCGCTGCGCGCCCCCCAAGGGCATTGCGCTGCGCGCTGAAGGACAGGGGCACTCCCTGTCATGTCTAACCTATAGCGCACAGGGGGCCTTGCCGCAAGGCCCCGGGGGTGGCGCACACTTGCCGACCGTAACGGGGAAGTGCTTGATCGGGGGCTTGTGTCTACTGAGGGTTACCGTCGGGAGCTCGTGTCCGAGCGGGAGTACGTGGCTGGGCTTTATGCGCGGCTTGATGCCGAGCGGGTTCGGGTCAAGGGGGCGTTCGAGGCTGCTCTGTTGGGGACCGGTGGGACGCCGATGGAGCGGGACTTCGAGGTTCGGGCGTTGGGCAAGGAGGCTCGGCGGCTCGACGTGGCCGACAACGGGTTGTGCTTCGGGCGCCTGGACAGCGTTGACGGCAAGGCGTCCTACATCGGGCGCATCGGGTTGTTCGAGCAGGATGACGAGTACGAACCCCTTCTGCTCGACTGGCGTGCGCCGGCGGCTCGGCCGTTCTACACCGCCACCGGCGCGCGGCCGGAGGGGATGCGGCGGCGTCGGCAGTTCCACACGCGGGGACGTCGGGTGCTGGAGTTCACCGACGAGGTGTTGGGGCGGCCCGAAGGCGGGGAACGCGGGGACGCGGCGCTGCTCGCGGCGGTCAACGCGCCGCGTGGGGAGGGGATGCGCGACATCGTCGCGACCATCCAGGCCGAGCAGGACGAGATCATCCGGCTCGACCACCCCGGTGTCGTGGTGATCGAAGGCGGACCGGGCACCGGCAAGACCGTCGTGGCGTTGCACCGCGTCGCCTACCTGCTCTACACGCAGCGGGAGCGGATGGAGCGGCACGGGGTGCTGGTGGTGGGCCCCAACCCCGCGTTCCTCAACCACATCAGCCGCGTCCTGCCGTCGTTGGGCGAGTCCGACGTGGTGTTCATGACGCCCGGTGATCTTGTGCCCGGGTTGCGCGTCACCGCCGAAGACGCGCCGGAGGCCGCCCGGATCAAGGGGTCGCCGGCGATGGTGGACGTGCTCAGGGCGGCCGTAGCGGATCGGCAGCGGTTGCCGGAGGAGCCGGTGCCGATCGACCTCGCGGACGTGACGGTGCGGATCGACGCCGCGACCGCCGAGTGGGCGCGGGACGAGGCCCGGCAGAGCGGGTTGCCGCACAACGAGGCGCGGGCGGTGTTCCTCGACATCGTCACCTACGTGCTCACCGAGCGGGCGATCGCGCGCATCGGGCGCGGGTGGCTCACCCGCGACGACCGCGACGGGTGGGAGCGGCTGCGGGCCGACCTGGTGAAGGAGTTGGCGGCGGACGAGGAGTTCGCCGCGGCGGTGGACGCGATGTGGCCGGTGTTGACGCCGGAGTCGTTGCTGGCGCCGCTGTACGAGTCGGAGGAACGGTTGCGGGCCGCCGGCGCGGACCTCGCGCTGCACCGGGCCGACGGCGCCGCCTGGACCGTCTCCGACGTGCCGCTGCTGGACGAGCTGGTGGACCTGCTGGGCCGGGACAAGTCCGCCGAGCAGGCCGCCGCCGAACGGGAGCGCAGGAAGCAGGCCGAGTTCGCCGCCGGCGTGCTGGACCAGCTCGTCGGCCGCCAGGACTCGATGGACGACGAGGACCACCTGTACGCCACCGACCTGCTCTACGCCGAGGACCTGGCGGAGCGGTTCGTCGAGCAGGACACGCGGGAGCTGGTCGAGCGGGCCGCCGCCGACCGGGACTGGACCTACCGGCACGTCGTGGTGGACGAGGCGCAGGAACTGTCCGGGATGGACTGGCGGGTGCTCATGCGGCGCTGCCCGGGGCGCTCGTTCACCGTGGTCGGGGACCTCGCGCAGCGGCGGTCGCCGGCCGGGGCGCGGTCGTGGGACGCCGTGCTGGAGCCGTACGTGCCGGGGCGTTGGGTGTACCGGTCGCTGACGGTGAACTACCGGACGCCCGCGGAGATCATGGCCGTGGCCGCCGGGGTGCTGGCCGAGTTCTCGCCCGAGACGCGGGCCCCGGAGTCGGTGCGGGCGTGCGGTGTCCCGCCGTGGTCGCGGCACGTGTCGGACGACGGGGTCGCCGCGGCGGTCGAGGAGTTCGTGCGGGAGGAGGCCGGTCGGGAGGGGACCAGCGTGGTGATCGGGCCGCCGGACGTGCCGGGCGCGGTGCCGGCGTCGGAGACCAAGGGGTTGGAGTTCGACGCCGTGCTGGTGGTGGACCCCGACCGCATCCTGGCCGACGGGCCGCGCGGGGCGGCGGAGCTGTACGTGGCGCTCACCCGCGCCACGCAGCGCCTGGGCGTGCTGCACCGCGACCCGTTGCCGGCGTCGCTGACCGGGTTGGTCGCGCGGTGAGCGTTCATTCCCACCAGAACGACCACCGGTGGCCGTCCGCCACGAGCCGGTCGGCGTAGCTCGACAGGCGGGCGTCGCCCTGCCACACGTTGTCCGGGCAGAACGCGAAGTGCTCGGCGGCGACCGCCAACGCCTCCGCGCGGGTGGTGGGCGGGGCGGCGACGCCGAGCACCAGGTCGCCGGGCCCCAGGGCGACGACCCGCGCCCCGAACCGGTCCTCCCAGTCGCGCAGGACGGTCGAGACCTCGGCGGTGTCGCGGGTGTGGTGGGCAGCACCGGTCCAGCCGGCGACGACTGGCACGTCGGCGCTGCGCTCGGCGGGGACCAGGCCCAGACGCAGTGACGGGTAGTGGTGCAGCAGGTCCGCGGCGACGCCGTCAGCGGCCGTGTCCGGGTCGCCGGCGGCTTCCGGCGTCGGGGCCGGGCCGGGCCAGTCCGGGCCGAACGGCGCGGTGATCGCCGGGTCGTCGGCGTACCGGGTCCACCAGCGCGCCAGCAGGGTGGCGGCGTCGTCGGGCGCGGGCGTGCTTGCCGGCGCGGTGGTGGACCAGGGGCGGTGCTCGTCCGTGGTGAGCAGCACGGGCCACCGGCCGGAGCGCGGGTGGTCGGCGCGCAGTCGTGCCCACTGGCCGGCGGGGTCGTCGCCGACCCAGGGCGTTTCGGTGATCATCGCGCCGCCTCCAGGCGGGCTTCCAGGCTGTCGAGGATCAGCTCCAGGCCGCGGGCGAACTCGTCGCCGTAGGAGTAGTCGCGGTCGAGGACCTGTTCGGCGACCATCTCGGTCAGGTGCGGGTACCGGTCGGCGGGCAGGTCCACCTGGGCGACGAACTCCTCCGCGCTCTCGCCCGCCTGGAAGGGCAGGTTCAGCTCGGTCAGCACGAACCCGTACACGTAGGCGTCCAGGACGGAGAACGCGCTGGCCGCCAGCGCCACCGGGAATCCGTTGTGCCGCAGACAACCCAGCACGCCGTCGTGGTGGCGCAGGGAGGCCGGGCCGGGGGAGCGGCGGGACTCGACCAGGCCCAGGCCCCACGTGTGCTCGGACAGCACGGCGCGGGCCGACGTGGCTCGGGCGGTCATCGCGGCGCGCCACGGCGTGGCCGGGTCGGGCAGCTCGATGCGGACGAAGATCCAGTCCGCGAGCGCGTCCAGGAGGGCTTCCTTGCCCTTGAGGTGGTGGTAGAGCGACATCGCCTCGACGCCCAGCTCCCTGCCGACGTTGCGCATGCTCACCCGGGTCAGGCCGCCGCGGTCGGCGACTCGCGCGGCGGCGTCGACGATGCGGGCGTGGGTCAGGCGGGACACGGGCGACCTCCTTGCGCTCTTACACCTGTAAGGCTACCGTCCGACTTACAGGTGTAAGGGGGATGGGTCATGCGTGCAGCGGTGGTCGACGGGTACGGCGCGCCGGAGGTGGTGCGGGTCGCGGAGGTCCCCCGGCCCGTGCCGAGAGCGGACGAGGTGTTGGTGCGGGTGCGGGCGGTCGCCGTGACCTCGGCGGACGCGCGGATCCGGGCCGCCCGGTTCCCGGCGGGGTTCGGGGTGTTCGGGCGGTTGGCGTTCGGGGTGCTGCGGCCGCGCAAGCCGGTGCTGGGCGGCTCGTTCTCCGGGGTGGTCGAGGCGGTCGGGGCGCGGGTCTCCGGGTTCGCGCCGGGCGACGACGTGTGCGGCATGACCGGTGTGCGCCTCGGTGCGCACGCCGAGTACGTGGCCGTGGCCGGCGCGAAGGTCGTCCGCAAGCCGCCAGGGGTGTCGCACGAGGACGCCGCCGGCCTGCTGTTCGGCGGCTCGACCTCCCTGCACTTCCTGCGCGACAAGGGGAAGGTGCGGGCGGGCCGGACCGTGCTGGTGATCGGGGCGTCCGGCGCGCTCGGCACGAACGCCGTCCAGTTGGCCAAGCACTTCGGCGCGGTCGTCACCGGGGTGACCAGCGCGGCCAACGCCCAACTGGTCCACGACCTGGGCGCCGACCGCGTGCTCGACTACACGACCGGCGCGCTCGACCGCACCCGGGAGCGGTTCGACGTCGTGATGGACACTGTCGGCACGCTGTCCATCAAGTCGGGCCGCCGCCTGCTGGCCGACGGCGGCACCCTCCTGCTCCCGGTGGCCGGACTGGGCGACACGATCCGGGCCCGCGGCGACGTCGCCGCCGGCATGGCCCCCGAACGCCCGGAGGACTTCGAGTTCCTCCTGGACCTGGCCGCCCGGTCCGCCCTGACCGTGGTGCTCGACCGGGTCCACGACCTGGCCGACATCACCGCCGCCCACCGCCGGGTGGACAGCGGCCGGAAGGTCGGCAACGTCGTCGTCCGGCCCTAGACCCGGGCCGGTGCGCGCAGCCTCGGGCGCACCGCCAGCCAGACGAGCGCGGCGGCGCAGGCGTGTGCCGCCGCCATCGTCAGGGCCATCGACCACGGACTGGTCCCGTTCAACGACACCAGCGGCGCGACCACGGGACCCACCGCGAACGCCGACGTGCCCAACAGCGCGGCGGCGGTGCCGGCCCGCGTGCCGTGCGCGGCCAGCGCCAGCGCCGACCCGTTCGAGGTCGAGCCGCCGCTGATCAGCATCACCAGCGCCAGCGGGACCAGCATGACCAGGCCCAGACCGGCCGTCCCCAGCATGGCCAGAGCCGCCACGGCGGTGCACGTCGTGGTGATGACGTACATCCGGGCGGGCCCGGCGCGCCGCACCACGGCCCGGTTGATCTGCGCGCCCACCACGGACATGACCGCGTTGGCCGCGAAGCACACGCTGAACCACTGCGGGCTCAACCCGAAACTGCCCTGCACCACGAAGCTGATCGACGCCAGGTACGTGAAGAACGCCGTCCCGCCGCACGCCCCGACCACCAGGAAGCACAGGAACAAGCGGTCACGCAGCAGGACACCCACGTCCTGGAACATGCCCGTGACGCGCCGTGCCGGTGGCGGCAGGCTCTCCGGCAAGGCGGTCAGCGCCAACACGAACAACAGCGCGCCGATCCCGGCCAGCACCAGGAAGATCCCGCGCCACCCCATCACCGCCGCGAGCTGCCCGCCGACCACCGGCGCCACGATCGGGGCCAGCGCACCGACCGTGGTCAGCATCGCCAGCAGCCGCACCAGTTCCACGCCCTCGGTCAGGTCACGGGCGACGGCCAGGGCGATCACGATCCCGGCCGACCCGCACAACCCCTGGAGGAACCTGGCCGCCAGCAACAGCTCGATCGACGGCGTCACCGCGCACACCAGCGACAGCAGGGTGAACCCGCCGACGCCGACGACCAGGGGCCGCCGCCGGCCCAGCCGGTCGCTGAGCGGCCCCACGACCAGCTGGCCCAGCGCCAACCCCAGCATGCACGCCGACATCGTCGCCTGCGCCAGGCTCTCGGAGGTGCCCAGGTCGGCGGCCAGGCGCGGCAGCAGGGGCAGGTAGAGGTCCATCGAGATCGGCCCGAAGGTCTCCAGCAACCCCAGGACGACGGCGACCCGCCGCAGGTTCACCGCAGGACGCGCCGCAGGAAGGACAACCGCGCCGCCTCCGCCGTGCGGGACACCTCGGCGGTCGGCGAGAACCCGGCGAAGCCGTGGTACCCGCCCGCCCACACGTGCAGCTCCGCCTGCCCGCCGGTGGCCCAGATCCGCGACGCGTACCCGACGGCCTCGTCGCGGAAGATCTCCGCCGCGC
The DNA here is from genome assembly GCF_040647305.1 of Saccharothrix sp. NPDC042600. Classification (NCBI taxonomy): domain Bacteria; kingdom Bacillati; phylum Actinomycetota; class Actinomycetes; order Pseudonocardiales; family Pseudonocardiaceae; genus Saccharothrix; species Saccharothrix sp. NPDC042600. The sequence goes on from NZ_JBEZBW010000066.1 coordinate 6,096, forward strand.
CGACGTCCACGAACGCGGGCGGCAGCCCGGACAGGTCGGCCATGCGCGCCGGGACCTGGTACGGCGAGGCCCCGTCGGTGAACCGCAGCGGCCCCAGGATCGCGTCCCACGCGGTGTCGTTGTTGTTGCGGTCCCACGCGCCCAGCCCGTCGTACTGCCGGGTGGACACGGTCTCGTTGCGGTCGTCCAGCATCGGGCACAGCAGCACCTGCCCGGCCAGCGCCGGCCCGCCGCGGTCGCGGGCCAGCAGGGCGACCCCGGCCGAGAGCCCGCCGCCGGCGCTCGCCCCGGTCACCACGACCCTCGCCGGGTCCACGCCGAGTTCGGCGGCGTGGGCGGCCAGCCACACCAGGCCCGCGTAGCAGTCCTCGACGGCGGCGGGCGCGGGGTGCTCGGGCGCCAGCCGGTACTCGACGGACACGCCGACCGCGCCGAACCGCAGCACGTCGGCGATCAGCCCGTCCAGGCCGAAGAACCGGTTGCCCAGCACCATCCCGCCGCCGTGGATGCTGTAGATCGCCGGCGCGTCCACGACCCCTCCGCGCGGACGCACCACCGTGACCACGATGTCCGGTTGGCCCGGCGGGCCGGGGACCGTGCGGTCCTCGACCTCCACCGGCCGGTCGCCCACGACCTGCTCGACCGGCGGCACGATGGTGGCGAAGTGCGCGCGGTTGACCAGGATCGTGTCCGCCCGCAGCGGGATGCGCTCGACCAGGTCCAGGAACGCCGCGAGGCCGGGTTCCAGCTCCGGGTCGTACGGGACGGGCTTCACCGCGTCCCCAGCACGCGCCGCAGCCACGAGTCGCGCGTGGCCAGGGCCGTCCGGCTGACGTGCCAGTCGGGCACGTACATGTCGAACCCGTGGAACGCGCCGCTCCACACGTGCAGCTCCGCCTGGCCGCCGGTGGCCCAGATCCGCAGCGCGTACTCGGTGTCCTCGTCGCGGAACGGCTCCGCGCTGCCCACCTCGATGAACGCCGGCGGCAGCCCGGACAGGTCGGTGGCCCGGGCGGGGGCCGCGTACGGGGAGACGTCCGGGCCGCCGGCGGCGTCGCCGAGCAGCGACCGCCAGCCGGCGAGGTTCGTCTCGCGCGTCCACGTGCCGGCGTCGGGGTACTGGTGGCTGGACACGGTGGTGTTGGTGTCGTCGATCATCGGGCACAGCAGCAGCTGCCCGACGAGCTTCGGGCCGCCCCGGTCGCGGGCCAGCAGCGCCACGGCCGCCGACAGGCCGCCGCCGGCGCTGCCGCCCATGACGACGATCCGCTCGGGGTCCACGCCCAGCTCGGCGGCGTTGTCCGCCATCCACACCAGGCCCGCGTAGCAGTCCTCGACGGGCGCCGGGTGCGGGTGCTCGGGCGCCAGCCGGTAGTCGACGTTGACCGCGACCACGTTGTGCTCCAGAACGAGCGCGAGCAGCCGGCCGGTGTCCATGTTGCGGTGGCCGACCATCATGCCGCCGCCGTGGATGTTGTAGAGGCCCGGGACCGGGCCGTCGAGGCCGCGCGGCGAGAGGATCGTGACCTCCAGCTCGCCGGCGGGGCCGGGGAAGGTGCGTTCCACGACGTCCACGGGCGCGTCGCCGACCACCTCGGCGGCGGGCGGGAACATCGACGCCATCGCCGCGCGCATCCCGGGGATGGTCTCGGGGGTGAACGGCGGTGCGTCGGGCTGGACGATCCCGGCCAGCGCCGGCTCGATCTCGGGGTCGAACGGGACGGGGGTGTGCGGCACGTCGATCACGGCCCTTCGGGGTCGATCACACCGCGGTCGGCCCAGAACGGCTCGACCAGCGCGCGGATCTCGGCGGCGCCGACCCGCTCGACCAGGTCGACGGCGGCGAGGTTGTCTTCGAGCTGGGCGAGCTTGGTCGCGCCGAACAGCGTGGTGGCGTTGGCGGGGTGGGTGAGGGTGAAGGCGACGGCCAGCCGGGCGGCGCTCGTGCCCAGTTCCCGGGCGACCTCGGCGACGCCGGCGGCGTGCCGCTTGATCTCCTCGCGGATGCCGCCGGGGTCGCGCCCGATCTCGCGGGACTGCCCGGTGTTGCCCGCCAGGATGCCGCCTTCGAGCACGTCCGAGGCCTGCATGGCGAACCCGTCGGCGAACAGCCGGCCGAACGGCTCGCCGTCGGGGATGGCGCGGCGGCCGATGCTGTACTTGAGCTGGGCGATCTGCGGGCCGGGCACGCGCTTGACGGCGGCGATGTCCTGCAACGCGCGGATGGTGGAGGCGGACCAGTTGTTGACGCCCCAGGCGCGGATCAGGCCGTCCCGGGTCAGCGCGGCGAGGTCGTCCACCAGGTCTTCCAGCGCGATGTCGTCGCGGCGCAGGTCGCCGAGGATGACCAGGTCGGCGACGTCGAAACCGCCGCGCAGGAAGGCGTTCTCCAGCTGGGGGCGGAAGCCCCGGTCGCCGAAGCCCTCCAACCAGAGCTTGGCCGAGACCAGGTACCGGTCGCGCGGGATGCGGGCGGCGCGCATGATCGCGCTCCAGATGACGTCGGTGAACACCGGCGGCATGCCGGGCGCGCCGTAGACGCCCACGTCGAACAGGTTGACGCCGGCGTCCACGGCCGCGCGGACCATGGTGACCGCGTCGGCGAAGTCCATGCGGTCGTAGGTGTGCCACGAGCCCAGGGACAGCGCCGAGACCTCCAGGTCTGACGTGCCGAGGCGGCGGCGGGGCAAGGGGGACACGGTGCGCTCCTAGTGGGTCAGGGGAGTCGGGGGTCGATGACGGCCTTGACCTCGTCCAGCCGGTGCATGGCCTCGATCCGGTCGTGGGCGGCCGACAGGCCCACCGGGGTGCCGAACAGGCGGTCCCACGGCATGCGGTCGGCGAAGGCCTGGAAGAACTCGATGGCGTGGTGGTAGTCGGCGATGTCGCCGTTGAGCGAGCCGCGCACGGTCAGCTCCTTGCCCATGACCGTGCCGAGCGGGAGCGGGTCGCTGTCGGGGCCGGTGCTGCCCACGATCACGACCCCGCCGCCCTGCGCGGCCATCGCGACGGCCTCCCGGCCCACCGAGGGCGCGCCGGCGAAGTCCATGACCAGGTCCGCGCCGCGCCCGCCGGTGAGGTCGAGCACCTGCTCGACGGTGGTGCCGTCGGCGATGTCCACGGTGGCGTCCGCGCCGAACTCGCGGGCCAGGTCGAGGCGGGAGGGCGGCGCGCCGACGGTGATCACCCTGCCGGCGCCGGAGATGCGGGCGACGGCGGAGGCGAACAGGCCCAGCGCGCCGGAGCCCTGGACGACCACGGTGGACCCGGTCCGCACCCCGCCGATGCCGTCGAACGCGCGCAGCACGGTCTTGGCCGCGCACCCGGCCATCGCGGCCCATGTGTCCGGGACCTCGTCGGGCAGCAGCAGCTTGGCCGCGCGCGGCACGACGTAGGCGTACTCGCACAGCCCGGCGGTGGCGTACGGGTGGACGTCCGAGCGCTGGAGGAAACCGTAACCGCGCTTGGCGCAGGCCACCGGCTGGCGCAGGACGACGCAGCCGTGGCACTCGCCGCACGTGGACTCCGACCAGCCGATGCGCGCGCCGACGGGGATGTCGCGGCCCAGGGCGTCCCGGGTGTCCGCGCCGGCGGCGACGACCTCGCCGACCATCTCGTGGCCCAGCACCATCGGCAGCATGCCGGGGAAGCTCATGCGGCCGGACCAGATCTCGACGTCCGTGCCGCACAGGGTGGCGCAGGAGACCCGCACCAGCGCCGCGCCGGGTTCGAGGTCGGCGGGCAGGGGGAGTTCGGTGAGGTGCAGCGGCGCGCCGTGCTCGGTCAGCACCGCCGCCCGGGTGGAGGAGGGCATCGGGTTCCTTGTCGCGTGGGTGGGCTCGGGGCTCAGGTCAGGAGTTGGCCGCCGTCGACGGGCAGGCTCGTGCCGGTGACGTGCTCCGCGCCCGCGAGGAACACCACGGCGGCGGCGACGGCCTCGACGGAAGCCAACTGGCGCAACGGGATGCGGTCCAGCCAGGCCTTGCGGGCGGGGGAGCCCTCGGGCAGGCCGGCGGCGAGCACCGGGGTCAGCACGGGGCCGGGCGCGACGGCGTTGACGCGGATGCCGTGCTCGGCCAGTTCGACCGCGGCCCAGCGGGTGAGCGCGTCCACGGCGGCCTTGCTGCTCTCGTAGCCGCCCATGCCGGGGGTCGGCTGCCGGCCGCCGATGGAGGACAGGTTGACGATCGCGCCGCGGGTGCCGCGCTGGACCATGCGGTGGGCGACGTGCTGGGTCATCAGGAAGGTGCCCAGGACGTTGGTGCGCAGGATCGCGTGCAGGTCGGCGCCGGGCAGGTCGAGCAGGCGGCCGTGGACGCTGAGCAGGCCGGCGTTGTTGACCAGCACGTCGACCGGGCCGACCTCGTCCAGGGCGCGGATGACCGAGTCCTCGTCGGTGATGTCCGCGGTGACGGCGCGGACGCCGAGTTCGGCGGCGGCCTCCGGCGCGCCGGCGAGGTCGGTGAGCACCACGGTGTCACCCGCGGCGGTGAACGCGGTGGCGATGGCGCGGCCGATGCCGCCCGCTCCGCCGGTGACCAGCACGGTCCGGGCCATCTGGGGTTTCCTCCGTCACCTCGGGGCGTTGAGGCTACGAGCGTAGAAAAAAAATTCACGCCGCCGCAAGGGGTCTGGCGTTTTTAGTCAACATGCGTAGACTCTCGACCCACTTGAACCCCGGGTTTCCTTGGAGGAGCCGCAATGACCGGACCCGCACCGGACCGCATCGTCGACCTGGCCATCGGTTACATGGGCGCGAAGCAACTGTTCGCCGCGTCCCGCGTGGGACTGTTCCGGGCGCTGGCCGGTGGTCCGCGCACGGTGGCCGAGATCGCCGCCGAGACGGGCGTGAGCGAGCAGATGGTCCGCGTCCTGGCCGACGCGATGAACGCCGAGGGCCTGCTGGACCGGGCGGAGGGCCGGTACTCGCTGGCCCCCGACGCCGCCGAGTACCTGGGCGGCGAGAACGACCTGGGGCCGTTCCTGACGTTCCTGAACGAGATCAGCTACGGCCACTGGCTGCAGTTCGACACGACGGTGGACACGACCACGCCCGGCGACCTGAAGATGGACGAGGGCCGGTGGGCGACGTTCATGGCCGGTGTCATGCGGTACAACGCGCTGCACGCGGCGATGCTGGCGCGGAACTTCGACTTCACGCCGTACCGGTCGATGCTGGACCTGGGCGGGTTGTCGCCGGAGTTCGCGGTGGGTGCGCTGCGCGCGAACCCGTCGCTGACGGCCCGGTTCGTGTTCGCGCCGATGGCGACGCAGGGGATCGAGGACGCCCTGGCGGCGGCCGGGTTCACCGACCGGGCGTCGATCGAGCCCGCGGAGACGGAGAGCGCCGAGCCGGGCGGTGACCACGACCTGGTGATGGTCAACCACGTGGTGCACCGGTTCACGGCCGAGCAGAACGAGGTGGTCCTGAGGAACGCTCGGGCGGCGGCGGCGGACGGGGGCACGTTGCTGTTGCTGGACTTCTTCCTGGACGACGATGCGCGGCAGCGGCGGATCGACGCGTTGCACGCGGGGGAGTACTTCGTGATCGACGGGACCGTGGTGTACCCGGAGGCCGAGGTGCGCGGGTGGCTGGAGAGGGCCGGGTGGCGGGTGCGCGAGGTGCTGGCGCTGCCCGGCAGCCCGCGGGTGCTGGTCGCCGACGCGGTGTGATCGGCAGGGCCGCGCGCCGGCGGCGGGTGCGGGGCGCGGGCTGCGGGGCGCGGCGGGTGTCGGGCGCGATGCTGGGCGAGCGGTAGCCGGCGACTGGCGGGCGGGTGGGGGCTGCCGGCCGGCTCGTTCTCGGGCTCAGCCCACCCGCCTGCCCGCCCTGCTCACCACCCGCTGCCCGCCCTGCTCACCACCCGCCTGCCGCCCACCGCCCCCGCTGCTCGCCCCCCTGCCCTGCCCCTGCCTGCCGCGCGCCTGCCCCTGCCTGCCGCGCCCGCCCCTGCCCTGCTCGCCGCCCGCCGGCTCGCTCGCCCGCGTGTCGCCGCCGCCTCGCCCGCGACCACCCGCCGGCGGCCGGATCGAATACGATTTCCTACATTTGTAGAACTTCGCCATCCGGTTTGTCCCAGGGCGAACAGCAGGTTGCTCGGGCGTTGCATTTTTTGCCGACGACCGTAGACTAACCGCCATCGCAGTGAGCCAGGTCTCACTTCACCGACACGCTCCAGGTGTGGCCGGCCGGCAGCGGCGCGTGACTCCCCAGCAGTCCCAGCACCCCCCGAGAGAAGGACTCGATGACCAGGAGACGGACATCGGCACTGGTCGCGGCGGCTGCCGCGGCGGCCACCGCGCTCGCCGGATGCACCGGGGCCGGTGGTGGCGGCACGGCCGCCGCGACCGACACCGGCGAGTTGAAGGCCGGCGTGTTCCTCGACATCACGTCGTGGGACCCCGCGAGCGCCGACATCGGCTTCGACGGCCCCTACCTGTCGGCCGTCTACGACCCGCTGGTCGCGCTCGACAAGGACGGCAAGCCGATCCCCGCGCTGGCCACCTCCTGGGAGTGGTCGGCCGACCGGCTCACCCTCACCGCCGACCTGCGCCAAGGCGTGTCGTTCGAGGACGGCCAGAAGTTCGACGCCGCCGCGGCCGTGGCCAACATCCAGCACCTCAAGTCCGGCGTCCGCTCCGGCCAGGCCTACCTCAACGTCGCGTCCGCCTCCGCCAAGGACGCCGACACCATCGAGATCAAGCTGTCCAAGCGCGACGACGCCCTGCTCTACCAGATGGGCCTGGGCCGCAGCTGGATGGCCTCGCCCGCCGCGATCCAGTCCGGCGCGCTCGCCAACGGCCCCGTCGGCTCCGGCCCGTACACCTACGACAAGGCCGGCTCGACCCCGCAGTCCCAGTACGTCTTCACCAAGAAGCAGGAGCACTGGGACACCGGCACCTACCCGTTCCCGACGGTGCGGCTGTACCCGATCACCGACCAGACCGCGAGCTTCAACGCCATGCTCTCCGGCCAGCTCAACGTCCAGTTCGCCAACGCGGCCAACCTGCCCAAGGCGAAGGAGAACGGCTGGAACATCGCCAGCCGCGCCGCGAGCTGGGTCGGCGTCCAGTACGCCGACCGCACCGGTGCCCAGGTCAAAGCGTTGGGGGACAAGCGGGTCCGCCAGGCCATCAGCCACGCCTTCGACGCCGCCGGCATCCTCAACGCGGTCGGCAACGGCTCCGGCACGGTCACCAACCAGGTCTTCTCCGTCGACGGCCAGGTCTACGACAAGTCGATGAACGACAAGTACAAGACCGACATGGCCAAGGCCAAGGCGCTGCTCGCCGAAGCCGGCTACCCGGGCGGCTTCACCGTCAAGATGCCGATGTCGCCGATCTTCGCCGCCTGGCAGCCCGCCGCCAACCAGACCTTCGGCGAGCTGGGCATCAAGGTCGAGTGGCAGGACATGGCCATGCCCGACTACCAGAAGAACGCGCCCACCTACCCGATGTTCCTCGCCGTGATCGCGTTGGCGGGCAACGACATGGCCACCCTGACCGACCAGGTCACCACCGCCCAGTGGTATAACCCCACCCCCTCGGTGGACGCCTACCCCGAGGTCAAGGCGCTGGTCGAGCAGGTCGAGAAGGCCGAGCCCGGCGCGGCGCAGACCGAGCTGCTCAAGAAGCTCAACGCCGAACTCGTCGACGAGGCCTGGTGGAGCGTCTGGTACCAGGCCGACAACACCTACTTCAGCGTCAAGGGGATCACCGTCACGCCGGTCACCGGCATGATGTTCCCGACGCTGCGGTTCATCCAGCGCGGCTGACGCGCCCGTGCGACCGGCGGGTCCGTCCACGGCGGACCCGCCGGCGAGGAGCCGACGATGCTGTCTTTCATCGCGAAACGCCTGATGTCCGGGCTGTTGCTGCTCGTGGTCGTCACCAGCGGCACGTTCTTCCTGGCGCACCTGGCCGTGGGCGACCCGACCCCCGGCCTGCTCGGCAACAGCGCCACCCCGGCGCAGCAAGCCGCGCTGCGCGCCCGGATCGGCTACGACCAGCCGCTGCTGGTCCAGTTCTGGAACTGGTTCTCCAACGCCGCCACGGGTGACTTCGGCACGTCGTGGCGCAACTTCCAGCCGGTCAACGACCAGATGGCGCTGCGCGTCCCCGTGACGCTGTCGGTCGTGGTGGTCGCCACCGTGCTCGCGGCCGTGGTCGGCGTGGCCGTGGGGATCGTGTGCGGGCTTCGGCCCGGCGGACTGCTCGACCGGGGGCTCAAGCTCGCGTCGGTGGTGCTGTTCGCGCTGCCCGGGTTCTGGGTCAGCCTCGTGCTGGTGACCTGGTTCGCGATCGAGCTGCGGTGGTTCCCGGCCATCGGGTACGTCTCGCCGGAGGAGTCGGTGGGCGGCTGGCTGCGGTCGATCACGCTGCCGTCGGTGTCGCTGGCGCTGGGCGCGATCGTGATGGTGGCCGAGCAGCTGCGCAACGGCTTCCTCCAGGTCGCCGGCCAGGACTTCGTCCGCACGTTGCGGGCGCGCGGCCTGTCCGACCGCCGGGTCACCGCCCACGTGCTGCGCAACGCCTCGCCCGCCGCCCTCACGGTGCTGGCGCTGCTGTTCGTGGGGCTGCTGGGCGGGGCGATCGTGGTGGAGATCGTGTTCAACCTGCCCGGCATCGGCAGCCTGACCCAGTCCGCGTCGCAGATCGGGGACATCCCGGTGCTGCTGGGCCTGACCGCCGTGACGGTGGTGTTCGTCGTGATCGTCAACTTCCTGCTCGACCTCGTGCTCGGGTGGGTCAACCCGAAGGTGCGCGACCGATGACCGCAGTACCGGCCCCCGTGGCACCGATCCCGTTGGCGTCCGCGAAGCGGATCTCGCTGTGGCGGCGGTACCTGCGCCGCCCGCTGGGCGTGGTCGCCCTGGCCGTGTTCGCGGTCGTGGTGGTGATCGCGGTGCTCGCGCCGTGGCTCGCGCCGTTCGACCCGAACCTGGTCGACTTCCGGATCACCCGGGCCGCGCCGGGCGGCGAGCACCTGCTCGGCGGCGACTCGGCGGGCCGCGACATCCTGTCCCGGCTGCTGCACGGGGCGCGCACCACCCTGTACGGCGCGGTGATCACGTGCGCGGCGGGGCTGCTGCTGGGCGTGCCGACGGGCGTGGCGGCCGGCTACTTCGGCGGGGTCACCGACCGGGTGTGCTCGTGGCTCAGCGACGCGTTGCAGTCCGTGCCGGGCATGATCGTGCTGCTGGTGGTCGCCGCGGGGACCGGGCAGGACTTCACCGTGCTGATGGTGGCGCTGGGCGTGTTCCTCGCCCCCGGCTACTACCGGATCACCCGGGCGCGGGCGCTGGCCGTGCGGCGCGAGCCGTACATCGACGCCGCCCGCGTGGCCGGCGTGACCAACGCCCGCATCCTGCGCACGCACATGCTGCGCGCCGTGTACGCGCCGATCGTCGTGCAGACGGCGTTGACCGCGGGCATCGCGGTCGGCATGCAGGCGGGGTTGCAGTTCCTCGGCATCGGGTCGGCGTCCACGCCGAGCTGGGGCCAGATGATGAACGACGGCTTCCAGACCATGCTGACCCAGCCGCTGATCCTGCTGTGGCCGTCGATCGCGCTGGGGGTCACGATCGCCGCGCTCGCGTTCATCGGCTCGACGCTGGCCGACCTGGTCAGCGTGCGCTCCGACCAGCCGTCACGGCGCTCGCGCGGCGCGGTGCGGCGGGAGCTGGCCGCCTCCACCCGGCCCGCGAGCGGGGGGCACGAGCACGACCCCGCCGGCTGCGTGCTGCGCGTCGAGAACCTGCGGGTCGGGTACGCGACGCGGTCGGGGGTGAAGGAGGTCGTGCGCGGGGTGTCGCTGGACGCCGCGCCCGGCGAGGTGCTCGGCATCGTGGGGGAGTCGGGCTCGGGCAAGACGCAGACCATCTTCGCCGTGCTGGACCTGCTGCCGGCGGGCGGGACGGCGGTCGCCGACCGCATCCTGCTCTCCGGTGAGGAGGTGGACCGCGGCGCGCTGGGCCGGTCCATCGGGTACGTGCCGCAGGAGCCGATGAGCAACCTCGACCCGTGCTACACGATCGAGCACCAGCTCGTGGAGCCGTTGCGGCACGTCCACGGCCTGTCCAAGGCCGACGCCCGCGCACGGGCGCGGGAGGTGCTGGTGCGGGTGGGCATCACCGACCCGGACCGGGTGCTGCGCTCGTACCCGCACCAGATCTCCGGCGGCATGGCGCAACGCGTGCTGATCGCGGGCGCGGTGGCGGGCCGGCCGGCGCTGCTGGTCGCCGACGAGCCGACGACCGCGTTGGACGTCACCGTGCAGGCGGAGGTGCTGGAGCTGCTGCGCGAGTTGCAGGAGGAGTACGGCATGGCGCTGGTGATCGTCACGCACAACTTCGGCGTCGTGGCGGACATCTGCGACCGGGTCGTGGTGATGAAGGACGGCCGGATCGTGGAGACCGGTCCGGTGGAGCAGATCTTCCGCCGGCCCGCCGACCCGTACACGGCGGAGTTGATCAGCGCGTCCCTGGACGACACCGAGGGGCGGCACGAGCTGGACGAGTTGGCCCGCGTGGGTGGGGAGGACGAGGCGCGATGACCGCCGCACTGCTGGACGTCGAGGACCTGGTGGTCGACTACCGCCTGCACCGCAAGCTGGAGCTGCGCGCGTTGAAGGGCGTGTCGCTGTCCGTGGGCGCGGGGGAGTGCGTCGGGCTGGTCGGGGAGAGCGGGTCGGGCAAGTCGACGCTGGGCAAGGCCGTGCTGGGGCTCGCGGCCGTCACGTCGGGGCGGATCACGTTCGACGGGGTGGACATCACCCACGCGCGGGGCGCGGCCCGTCGTCGGCTGGCCAACGACATCCAGGTGGTCTTCCAGGACCCCTACGGCTCGCTCGACCCGACCATGACCGTGGGCGAGGTGCTGGCGGAGCCGCTGGTGGCGGCCGGCGCGCGCGAGGCCCGCGCGGTGGTGGCCGAGATGCTCGACCACGTGCGCCTGCCCGCGGACTCGGTGCACCGCTACCCCAGCGAGTTCTCCGGCGGGCAGCGGCAGCGGATCGCCATCGCGCGGGCGCTGGTCCGGCGGCCCCGGCTGATCGTGTGCGACGAGCCGGTCAGCGCCCTGGACCTCACCACGCAGGCCACCGTGCTGGACCTGTTCCTGGACCTCCAGCGGGAAACCGGGGTGTCGTACCTGTTCGTGTCGCACGACCTCGGTGTGGTGCGGCGGGTGTGCCACCGGGTGTCGGTCATGTACCAGGGCGAGATCGTGGAGTCCGGCGACGCCCGCGCGGTCACCCGCGAGCCCGAGCACCCCTACACCCGGCGGCTGCTGCTGGCCGCCCCGGTCGCCGACCCCGTCCGCCAGGCCGAGCGCCGCGCCGCGTGGCTCGCCCTCCGCGACACGGCCTGACCATGCCGAAGGTCATCGACCACGACCAGCGCCGCCGCGAGATCATCGAGGTGGCCAAGCGGCTGATCGCGGAGGGCGGTTTCGAGGCGGCCACCATGCGCAGCATCGTGACGGCGGCGGGCTTCGCCAACGGGGCGCTCAAGCACTACTTCGCGGGGAAGGACGAGATCATCGCGGCGACGTTCGAGAGCGTGCTCCAGGAGACCGCCGAGCAGCTGTCCACCATGGACGTCCCGGCCGGTCCCCTGGACGCGTTGCGCGGGTTCATCGAGGCCGTCATGCCGCTGGACGCCCACCGCATCACCTCCGCGCGCGTGCTGCTGGTGCTGTGGGAGCACTCGGTCGCCAACCCCGACCTCGCCCGCCGCTACCGCGACCTGCTGACGACGTGGCGGGCGGAGCTGGTCGCCCGCATCGCGGCCGCCTGGACCGCGGCGTCGCGGGCGGAGGTGGAGGTGCTGGCGGACGAGATCATCTCGGCGACGATCGGCGCGAACGTGGCCAGCCTGATGCACCCGGTGGGCGACCTGGTGGACCGCTACCACGCCTACGTCGAGTCGGTGATGCGCCGGCTGACTCAGGTGTACCCGTCGCGGTAGGCCTGCTGCGCGGAGCGGCTGTACCGGCGGACCGGGTCGGGCAGGCGGTTCATCCGACGCGGGTAGGACACCACCGCGCGCCACCGATGGTACTCGGCCTCGGCCGCCGTGCGGGCCGGGTGGTGGGTCGGGAGGGCGTGGTAGAGGTCGGCGTACAGGTCCCGGGCCTCGGTGGCCCGGCCCGCCGACCACAGCCACCAGGCGTACCCGCGCATCGCGTCGAGGGTGGGCGTGGCGGCCACGCCGTGCGTCGAGCGGCAACCGTCGAGCAGGTCGGCCCCGATCTGGCACGCCTCGGCGGGGCCGCGGGTGACGCCGACGGTGTTCATCAGCCCCTGCTGCGCCCAGAGGGTCTGCTTGTGCCGCGGACCCCACCGGCTCGTCGACCGCTGGTGGAGTTCGACGTACTGGTCCAGGGCGTGCACGTGGGCGTGGAGGGCCTCGTTGCACCAGGCGAGGCTGCCGAGCACGTCCAGGGTGTCGTCGTGGTCGGGGCCGAGCACCTGGCGGTGGGCGTCGAGCATGTCGGCGTACGCCGCCCGCGCCTCCTCGACGCGGGCGGAGTCGGCCATCGCGTCGGCCTGGCGGCGTCGGACGGCCAGGGACGCCGGGTCGGTGCCGGGCGGGGCCGGCAGCGGCAGGTGGGTGACGTGCACGTCGCGATGGGCCTGGTAGACGCTGCCGCCGTAGGACGCCCACGCCCACTGCCCGCCCTGGGAATCACGCACGGTGTCGAGTGTCCGGCAATTCCGTGACGCGCTGTGCGCAAAACTGCGGCCACGGACGGGTGACGCAGATCAGGCGTCGGTCCCGTCGAGCCGGGCGCGGACCGCCGCCCGCGCCCGGTGCAGGCGGGACTTCATGGCGGCCACGCTCAGCCCCAGCGCGCGGGCCACCTCGCCGCCCGACAGGCCCTGCACGTCCCGCATGACCAGGACGCGGCGCTGGTCGTCGGGCAACGCGGCGATGGCGGCGGCCACCCGTTCCCGCTCCAGCCGCTCCAGCACGTCGTCCTCGGCGGACGCGGTGGTGTCCACGGGAGCCGCCGCGCCCAGCCCGGCCAGCGCCGCCCGGGTCCGCCGCAGACACTCGTTGCGCACGATCCGGAACATCCACGACGCCAACGCGGTGGCCGCCCGCAACGTCCCGATCCGGCGGAACAGGACGATCATCGCCTCCTGGGCGGCGTCCTCGGCGTCCTGGTCACTCGCGCACAACGTGAACGCGAACCGCCGCACGTGCGGGTGCGCGCCGGAGACCAACGCGGCGATCGACGCCTGGTCCCCGTCGCGCGCGGCAGCCACCAGCGCCTCGGCCGGCCACACGAACACCCTACCCACAAGTCCTCCCGAGCATGGAACCCCTCCGACAAGCTATCCGGCGCCCATGAGAGGCGCGCCGAACCGGAAAGGATTCACCGGGATCGCCGGAACGTGTGTGGGTCGAACGACTGGCAGAGGATCGTCACCGGCCGCTTACCGTCGATCACGTCCAGTTCCAACCGACACCTGAAGGGGAGGAAACAGGTGAAGGACGTGTTGCGCCGAGTGGGGGTGTTCGCCGCCGGGCTCTGCGCCGTGGTGGCGATGACGAGCGGGTCGGCGGTCGCCGCCGAGTCGGGGGCCGACGACATGGCCTCGATCGCCGGGTGGGGCAAGATCTACGAGTGGACGCCCGGGCACGCGAGCAACAAGCGGCTCGACCTGGCGACCAAGGTCAACAAGGCCAACGTCTGGAACGACAACAACGGGTCGAACCAGTCGTGGCGGACTTACAGCTACGGCAACAACCTGTTCGCGTTCCAGAACATGGCGAACCGCCAGTGCCTGCGTTACAACGGCACCGGCGTCCAGATGACGACCATCCCCTGCGACAACAGCGACAGCTACAAGTTCCGGGGGGTCAAGAGCGGCGGCTGGTGGACGTTCCGGCCGTTGAACAACAACGGGGTGTGCATCGACGTCAAGGGTCGTGGCACGGCCAACGGCACGCACGTCGTGACGTGGCACTGCAACGGTGACAGCAACCAGCGCTGGAAGCTGAGCGAGGTGTGACGTGGGGGAAGCCCCGGCCGGGGACGGCCGGGGCTTCCTCGTGCGTCAGGCGCAGATGCTGCCCCGGCTGCTCGTGGTGAGCACGTGCGTGCAGGCCAGCTCCTCCTCGTCGACCTCCTCAGCCTGCAGCCGCAGGACTTCTTCCATGCCGATCACTCCTCTCTACTCCGGGTGGTGCGCTGTCGAGCACGGTCCGCAGGGCGAGCAGCACGCCGGCCGACCCCGACCACAGGTCCGCGGACAGGCGTTGGCCGGGCTCGCCGAGCCACCCCACGCCCCCGGGCGCGGGGACCGCCGACCGGAACAAGCCGCGGGCGCCGACGACGGCCGCTTCCACCAGGTCCGGTCGCCGCAGCCGGCGTCCCGTGTCGGCCAGCACGGCGGCCAAGCCCGCCAGGCCGGTGAACAGCCCGGGGAACACGGCGAACCGGACCGTGCAGGCCTTCAGCGAGCGTTCCAACGCCTCGGCGGGGCTGTGGTCGGTCGGCACGGGGAACTCGGCGTCCGGGTGGCGCGCGAGGTAGCGGGACAGGACGGCCGCGTAGCCGGCGCTGCCCGCGAACAGGTACGGGAAGACGCGGCGGTCCTTGAGGCCGATCTTGAACCCCAGGCCGTCCACGGGCAGCGGTTGCGCGTAGGCCAGTTCCTCGCCGAGCAGCCGCATCCCGCGGTCGAACGGACGCCGGTCGCCGGTCGCCCGGTGCAGGTGCAGCAGCGCCAGGGCCACGCCGGTCCGCCCGCCGACCAGCCCGGACCGGTTGGTGCGGCTCAGCCGGCCGGTGAGGTCGTCGGGGACGGCGTCGAGCAGGTGTGCGGCCAGGTCCAGCCACCGGGGGTCGCCGGTGCGGCGGTGGTGGGCGAGCAGGGCGAGCGCGGTGCCCGCCGCGCCGCCGTTCAGCGTCGCGGACGTGGTGTTGAGCGGGTGGCGGGCGGCGGCGGTGAGCAGCGTCCCGGCGGCGTCGGTCTCGCCCAGTTCGGCCAGGACGCCCGCGATGCCCGCGGTGCCGACCAGGAAACCGGGCGCGGTGTCCTCGACCCGGGCGAGGGAGTCGTCGCGCAGTCTCCCGACGACGGCCGGGTCGCAGGGGCGTCCGAAGCGGTGCAAGGCGTGCAGGACGCCCGCGGTGCCGGCGGCGAGGGCACGGGTGTTCGTCTCGTAGCCCAGCGGGATGGTCGGGTAGACGCGGTCGGGGTGGTCCGGCTGGGCCAGCGACTCCAGGTGGTCGGCGGTGCGCTCGGCGAGGTCCCGCAACGCGTTCAGGGTGTCGGTGCGGACGCGGTCGGGTTCTGCGGTGCGGGGCTCGTGGTCGCGGGTGGCCAGCCGCCACAGGCGTCGGGGGACCGGTGCCCGCTCGCTGAGGTCGGCGTGCAGGTGGTCGAGCGCTTCGGGGTTGCGTTCCACCGTTTCGTGCACCGGGAAGAGCAGGAGCAGCGCCAGCGCCGACAGCCCGTACCGGTCCAGTTCGAGGGGGTCGGCGCGGGCGGTGGTCCGCGGGTCGGGGTGCAGGTAGCCGGGCGTGCCCATGACCCGGCGGACGTCGGCGATGCGTTGCGCGGCCTCGAAGTCGACCAGTCGGACGCGGTCGTCGTCGGCCACCAGGACGTTGGTCGGGCTCAGGTCGACGTAGACCCAGCCGAGGTCGTGCAGGCGGTCCAGCTGCGCGCGCAGGTCGTCCACCAGGGCCTGGCAGCGCCGGTGGTAGTCGGCGAAGTCCGCCGGGTCGGCGTCGGTGCGCACGGCCGGGTTGTTGGTGACCATCCACCGGTAGAGGGACATGCCGGGGACCAGTTCGGTGACCAGGTAGGTGTGCTCCCAGTGGTGGAACAACTCGACCGGGCGCGGGCACAGGCCGGGGGCGCGGTCGTGGATCGCGCGCAGCGCCAGGTACTCGGCGGTGAGCCGGGTCTTGGCGTCGGACTCGTCGGCGGTGTACCCGTTGTGCGCGCGGGCTTCCTTGACGAACACCGGCTCGCCGTCCCGGCCGAACCGGTACGCGCCGCCGGCGTTGCTGTGCTGGAGCACGGCTTCGAACGTGTAGCCGTTCAACGACACCGGCCCGTTGCCGACCGGCTTCTCGGCGGTGCGGAAGGGGTCCACGACACCGGGCGGCAACCGGAACTCGGGCCGGCGCGGGTCGTCCACCTCCGTGCCGTCGGGCGCGGTCATCCGGTCGACGTGGTGGCCTTCGGCATCGACCACGCTGCGCCCGCGGAACGCGCCGTACCGGTAGGAGACGCACGTGCTGCCGCCGAACCGCCGATCGGTGAGGACGTACGGCCCGTCAACGCCGGCAAGCGCGTTCTCCAACCGCCGCAACACCCGTGACGCGTGCTCCTGGTCGCGCGGGTAGAGGGTGCAGAACTTGCCGCTCTGCACGCGGTGCGCGTGCTTGTCGTGCGCGAGCAGGAACGTCCGCCGCCCGGCGAGGTGCTTGAACGACACCTCCAACTCCACACAGACACCCGTGACCACGGCCAGCACGTGCGGGGCGTTGGCGAGCGAGGCGGACACGTGCACCTTCCACCCCTGGTCGGGCAACGGCCCGCCGGGCGCACCCCAGTGCACCCAAGCGCCGGCAGCCGACCGCCGCCATCCGGACGGCACGGGCCCGGCCTCGAACGGGACCCCGTGGTCGCCGAGGTCCCAGGGCGCGTAGAAGTCGTCGTCGGCTAGCAGGAACGACATGTCCACGGCCATCGGGCCAAGGTGTCAAACGGTTGTGGGAGAGTCAATACGGCCACCTGCACTGTCTATTTCGGACACTACGGCCCTTGGTCGGGATGGCCGATCCGGAGCTGCGTCCAATGCGCGGGCTTGACGGGAGGAGGTTTGCAGTGCAAACCTGATTGCAGTACAGAACCTCGGGGGGAGCGATGGGCGACTCGGCCACCGCCGGTCTGATCGACGAGATGAGCGACCTGCGGCGCAGGACGCGGCGGACGCGGCACGGGTACTGGTTCCCGCTGCTGATGTTCGGTGTGCTCACGCTCGGGTCCATGCCGTTGCTGCGCCCTTTCGACTGGCGCAACTCGCCGACCCGGCGCTGCGAGCACGGGCCGGACGGGCAGGTGCGCTCGTGCACCGACCAGACGCCCACCACCTCGTTCGAGGTCCCCGGGCTGGGGCGGATCGACCCGCTCGGGGTGTTCAACTCCGGCTACCTCGGACCGGTCGCCAACCCGCTCGCGCTGGGCCTGTACTGGCTGGGCGTGCTGGTGTTCGGGTTCCTGGCCACGGTGTGGTGGTACCGGTGGCGGGCGTTGCGGGTGGGCGTGGAGACCTCCACCCGCACCTACGCGCAGGTCACGGTCTGCGGACTCGGGGTGTTGCTGCTGGTGCCCCTGATCAGCGCCGTCGGCGGGCGGCTGCTGTGGCTCGGCGGGTGGACCCAGCGCATCGCCAGCGTCGTGCTGGTCGCGGTCTCGTTGGGGGCGGTGCTGGTGGCCATGCGGCTGTCGCGATCGGGGGGCGCGACCAGCCGTCGGCGGCGGGTGCTGATCGGGGTGGGCGTGGCCGCGACGGTGGTGGTCGTGTCGGTCCTGGCGGCGGCCGTCATGCACAAGGTCGGCGGGTTGATGCTGTTGGCGATCGGCCTGCTCACCCTGGCGCTGGTCGAGCGCAGCGTGTGGTGCGCGCTGGTCGTCCTCGCCTTCACCGGGTTCACCCTGCTGGCCAACGCCTCGTACATGGGTACGATCTTCTACCGCTTGGGCTGGCGGATCGGGCCGGAGGAGACGAACCTGCTGTTCAACGGCAAGGACGTGGTGCTGCCGGGCTCCGTGCTGATCATCGGGGGAGTGGTGGCGCTGATCGGTCACCGGTGGGCGAACAGGCGGGCGGCCGGGTGACCGGACCGCACCCGACCAGCGGGCTCGACGACGTCGTCCACCAGCGGCACCGGCTCGGCATCCTGACCATCGCGGCGGAGGCCAAGCGGGTCGAGTTCGGCTACCTGCGCTCCACGCTGGACCTCACGGCGGGCAACCTCTCGCGGCACATCAGCGTGCTGGAGGAGGCCGGGCTGGTCGAGGTGGACAAGGGCTACGACGGCCGCCGGCCCAAGACCTGGGTCAGCATCACCGGCCCGGGGCGCACGGCCCTGGCCGAGGAGATGGCCGCGCTGCGCGCCCTGCTCACCCGCCACGAGAACCCGCCGTCCTGACCGGTCCCCGGCTCCCGGCAAGGGGGAGGAGCCGGGGACCGCCCAGCGCGGCGTCACGGGCGCGCGGTGACCATCGCGCTCTACAAGGTCAACCACCCGCACCTGCACCTGACCGACGACCAGGGCTGGCGCATCGTCGTGGACAGCCGGCCCCGATCGGCGACCCACGGCGGCGGCACGCAGGTCGGCGGCGGACCGGGCGGCTACTGCACCAACGCCGCCCTGGCCGGCTACGCCGAACTCGACTGCGACGGCACCGCGCCGCCGCTCTACACCGGCACCGAGGTCGGGTTCAGCTCGCTGTGCGTGCCCAGGGAAGTGACTCACACGTTCGTGGACGACGTCCTGCGCGAACTGGTCGCGATGACCCCGGGCCCGTACGTCCACATCGGCGGCCACGTCCCCGGCGGACTTCACGACGTTCATCAACCGCGTCCAGCCGCTCGTGGTGGGCAAGGGCCGGACCGTCATCGGCTGGCACGAACTCGGCACCGAACTCGGCTGGTCCCCGTGGGCCAGCCACGACTGGACGTCCTTCCGCACCCGCCTGGCCGCGCACGGTCCCCGCTTGGACGCGATGGGCTTCGCGTAACTCCACACGTGCCGCACGACGTCCATAGGGAGCCAGGCGTTCACACGCTGATGAGCCACTTTCGTGTTGTCAATAGCTTCAGTGTCACCCGAAAGTGTGATCCCACTCCGCAATGGCTGGCAAGATCATGGAGGTGGACGAGCCGACGCCCTACTTCGCCGTCGGCGACGGGTACGCGGTGTACCGGGGGCCGACGACGGACAGCACCTACCACCGGCACGCCGCCTTCCAGATCGCCATCGGCGCGCAGGTGTCCATGGTGGACGCCGGCGGGACCGTGCACCGGGGACCGGCCCTGCTCGTGCCGCCCATGGTGGAGCACCGCATCCTCGCCACCACCGACCTGCTCACGTTCTACGTCGAGCCGCATTGCGTGTTCGCCGACCGGCTGCGCAGTCGGAGCGGGGCCGGGATCACGGTGGTGCCCGAGTTGCGCGGGTTGCGGGAGGGGGACATCCCCGTGCGTGCCTCGGAACGGCTCGACCCGCGGCTGGTGGCGGCGTTGGACGTGGTGAAGCAGCGCGGGGTCGGGATGTCCGAAGTGGCCGCGGCGGTCGGGTTGTCGCCGCAACGGCTGCGGGCGTTGGCGCGGGCGCAGGTGGGGATGCCGTTGCCGCGGTGGCGGGTGTGGGTGGGGTTGCGGCGGGCCGCGGAGGCGTTGCGGGGTGGGCGGTCGCCGGCGGAGGCGGCGGTCGTGGCCGGGTTCGCCGACCAGGCGCACCTGACCCGGCGGATGCGGGAGATGCTGGGCCTGACGCCCGCCGCCGTCCTGCCGGTGCTGCGCGGCGAGGTGCCGCGCGGTCGGGTCCGGCGCGGGTGAGGTGCCGCGCGGTCGGGTCCGGCGCGGGTGAGGTGCCGCGCGGTCGGGTCCGGCGCGGGTGAGGTGCCGCGCGGTCGGGTTCGGCGCGAGTAGTTTCGGCGCGGTCAGGTTCGGCGTGCGCGGTAGACCGAGATCGAGCCGGTGGCGGTCGGCACCACCTCGACCTCGCGGACGTCGGTGAACCCGGCCTCGGCGATCAGGCCGGGCAGCGCGCCGTCGGCGTTGGGCTGGGTGTCCTGCTTGCCGTCGGCGAGTTGCACGACCCGGAACGCCAGGCGCATCAACGGGGTCCGCTGCCGGCCGTAGTCGGTGAGGACCAGCCTGCCGCCGGGGCGCAGGGTGTCGGCCACGGCGGTGAGGATGGCGCGTTTCACCGGCAGCGGGCACTGGTGGAGCACCAGGCTGGACACGACCGTGTCCGCCGCTCCGGCTCCCACGAGCTCGGCCACCCGGTCGCCCAGGCCGACCTCCCACCGCACCTCCGGGGCCTTGCGCCGGGCGAGAGCGAGCACCTCGGGGTCCGGGTCCACGCCGACGACCCTGGCGCGCGGTTCGAGGCGGTGCAGCAGCAGGGCCAGCGAACCGGTGCCGCAGCCGACGTCGACGATCAGCTCGTCGGGCCGGGGTGCGACGTGCAGGGCGGTGAGGGCGCGCCAGAGGCGTTCGCGGGTCAGGGCGATGGCGTGGTCGTAGAAGCGGGTGGGGGCGAACCGCCCGAGGGCGGGGGTGAAGGCGTTCTCGGTCACCCGGTCAGCTTCGGGGACCCGGTCGGCCGGGGTCTTGAACGAACCGCTCGTGGCCGGCAGGCGTACGTGGGTCGGGGACGGCCGGGCGCTCGTGCGGGTAGCACTACCGGGTGCGGACGAGGTCGTGCACGGCTCGGGCGATGCGCGCGCTGGCGCGGCCGTCGCCGAACGGGCAGGGCAGGTCGCGCAGGGCGGCCCGGACGGTCGTGCCGTCGGCGAGCCAGTCCAGGGCCGCGTCGGCGAGGTCGAACGGGGTGGCCAGGCGGCCGAAGTCGCGCAGCACCTCCGGGCGTTCGACCGACCGGCGCACGACCAGGACGGGTCGCTTGAGGACGGTGGCCTCCTCCTGCACCGCGCCGGAGTCGGTGACCAACAGGGCCGCGTGGGCGGCCAGGGCGAGGAACTCCGAGTGCCACAGCCGGTTGACCAGGCGCAGGTTCGTGGCGCCGGACAGGGCGCTGGACCGGATGAGGGCCGCGCGCACCTTCGGGTCGGCGGGCAGGAGGACGGGGTGGCCGGCCTCGGCGATGCGGGCCAGTTGGCGGGTGAGGGCGGGTTGGTCGACGTTCTCGGGGCGGTCGAGGGTGGCCAGGACGTAGTTGTCCGGGCGCAGCCCCCACTTGGCGAGGACCTTGTGGCGGTCGGGTTCGGCGATCAGGCGGTGGCCGACCGCCTCGGGGGTGGTGTTGCCGGTCAGGCGCACGTCCCGGCCGCCGAGGCCTTCGGCGCGCAGGTTGGCCGCGGCGGTCGGCGTGGGGGCGCACAGGACGTCGGAGAGCCGGTCGACCAGGACCCGGTTGTGCTCCTCGGGCACGGCGAGGTCGCGGCTGCGCAGGCCGGCGTCGAGGTGGACCAGCGGGATGCCGCCGGCGTTGGCGGCCAGGGCGCCGGCGAGGGCGGCGGTGGTCGCGCCGCGCACCACGACCACGTCGGGGCGGTCGGCGGCGAAGACGCGGTCCAGGTCGTCCAGGGCGGTCGCGATGCGGCCGGTGCGCGGGTCGGCGGCCGTGTCGCGGAGCACGGGTGGCTGGTCGGTGAAGGCGGGCAGGTCGCCCTGCACGCGCACCACCCGCGCCAGGTCGCCGAGCGCGCACAGGACCGGGGCCAGCGGGAAGATCTCCGGTCGGCTGCCCAGGACCACCGCGACGCCGCCGGTGCGCGCCCGGGTGGTGGCCGGCGGGACGGCGGGGCGGGCGGGCTTGCCCGGGGCGGGCTTGTCCAGGGTGGGCTTGTTCAGGGTCGCGGTCATGGCTTCCTCTCGGACCTGGCGTTGGGACCTGTCCAGGACACCTCGGCGCGGGGCCGCCCGCCGTCGTCCCGCGATGACCGTTCCGGTGTTCTTGTGGACCCGGGTTGACACGATGGTGGACGCACCCGGCCGTCGTGGGGGCGTGCTGCTTGCATGGGGTGGGTGATGGAGCGTTGGCAGGACGTGTTCCGCTCGCGGCGGTCGCGTGACGTCATGGCGGCGCTGGTGATCGTCGGTCCGGCCGCGGTGGGGGTGCTGACCGGCTTCTACCGCACGTCGATCGTGCCGTCGGCGGCGCTGTTCGCGGGGCTGACGGCGGTGTGCGCGGTCGTGGTCGGGATGTGGCGGCGGGAGCGCGACTGGGCGGCGGCGCTGTTGGCGTGCGCGACGTTCGTGGTCACCGACCTGCCGTACGCGAACTACGTGATGACGTACTCGCTGGCGCGGCGGCGGCGGTGGCCGTTGGCGGGGTTGACGGTGGGGTTGTTGCTGGTGTGGCCGTTGCACCAGACGTTGTTCGAGCCGGTGTCCGGCGCCGCGCCGCTGTTCGAGTTCGAGACCAGCCTGCCCGCCAACGGCGTCAACGGGCTGGTCTACTGGTCGTTCGCCGCGGTGTCGCCGTTCGTGATGGGGTTGGCGAAGAACAGCCTGGAGGAGGCGCTGGTCGAGCGGGAGCGGCACGCGCAGCAGTCCGCGGAGCGGCAGCGGCGGTTGCGGGAGAGCACGCTGCGGGAGCGGAACCTGACCGAGCGGGCGCGGCTGGCGTCGATGATGCACGACGGGGTCGGCCACCACGTGAGCGTGATGGTGACCACGGCGGGCGCGATCAGCGTGGACCCCGCGGCGACGGCGTCCATCGTGGAGCGCTGCGACCTGATCGTGGGCGTGGGTCGGGAGGCGATCGCGCGGCTCGGTGACGTGCTCGACGTCCTGGCCGCGCCGGAGCCCGCCGGCGTCGGCCCGGAGTACGCGGTGGCCGACATCGCCGACCTGGTCGGCGACTACCGGTCGTTGGGCGTGGCGGTGGACTACGAGGCGGAGCCGGTGGACGGGTGCGCCGCGACCACGCAGGACCTGTGCTACCGGATCGTGCGTGAGGCGCTGACCAACGTGCTGCGCCACGCGGCCGTGCCGCGCGCGGAGGTCCGGCTGGCCGTCGGCGGGGACCGGGTGGGCCTGACCGTGTCCAGCCCGCTGGCCCCGGCGGGCGGCCGGTCGCTGCCCGGCACCGGGCGGGGCCTGCGGTTGCTGGCCGACGAGGCGGCCCTGGCCGGCGGCACCCTCACCGCCACACCATCGGGTGAAAAAGGCCGGTTCGTGCTGCGTGCGGACCTGCCGCTGGTGTCCCGGGACGGTCGCGACCCGTCCGGGCCCGTGGGACCATCGGAGACATGATCAGAGTGCTTGTCGTGGACGACCAGGCTCTGATCCGGGCCGGGACCACGGCGATCCTGGCGTCCGCGGACGACGTCGAGGTGGTCGGCGAGGCGGCGGACGGGGCGGAGGCGGTCGCGGTCAGCCGCGAGCGGTCGCCGGACGTGGTGCTGATGGACCTGCGCATGCCGCGGGTGGACGGCGTGACCGCCACGGCCCAGCTGAAGAAGGACCCCGACCCGCCGCACGTGCTGGCGCTGACCACGTTCAACGACGACCAGCTGATGATCGACGCCCTGAGCGCCGGCGCGGACGGGTTCCTGCTCAAGCAGTTGACGCCGCGCGACCTGCTCAGCGCGATCCGGGCGGTCAGCGGTGGCGCGTCCGTGGTGGACACCGAGCTGAGCCGGCGGTTGCTGCGGCGCATCACCGACCACGCCACGTCCTTCCCGGAGGCGGCGGCGCGGCTGGAGCTGTTGAGCGAGCGGGAGCGGGAGGTGCTGGGGCAGGTCGGGCTGGGGTTGAACAACGCCGAGATCGCGCAGCGGCTGTTCATGAGCGTGTCGACGGTGAAGACCTACGTGTCGCGGACCCTGTCGAAACTGGGCCTGGAGAACCGCGTGCAGGCCGCGCTGCTGGCCCACCAGTTGCGGCTGACCCCGGAGTCTTGACGGTGCTGTAAAGGGTGGCCGGCGGTCGTGGGACCATGCGGGCATGACCGGGGACAGGCGGCGGGCCGACGCCGAGCGCAACATCGAGGCGATCGTGGACGCGGCCGTGGGGTGCATCAGCGAGCAGCCCGACGCGAGCATGACGGCGATCGCGAAGGCGGCGGGCGTCAGCCGGGTCACCCTGTACGCCCACTTCCCGTCCCGCGAGGACCTGGTGGCCCGCGCGCTGGACCGAGCGGTGTCCGGCGCGGCGGAGGTGCTGGACGCGGAGTCGCTGGACGAGGGCCCGGCCGCTGAGGCGTTGTCCCGCTTGGTGCGGTCGGGGTGGCGGGTGCTGGCCGGGTACCGCAACCTGATGACGGCCGCTTCGGCGGTGCTGAGCCCTCGTCAGGTGCGTGCGTATCACAAGGTCGTGCTGCAACGGGTGGAAAAGCTGATCGCGCGGGGGTGCGAGGAGGGCGCGTTCCGCACCGACCTGCCGCAGAAGTGGCTGGTGTCGGTGTTCTACAGCGTGATCCACCTGGCGGCGGACGAGATCGCCGCGGGTCGGCTCAAGCCGAAGGACGCGGCGGACGTCGTGGAGGCGACCGTGCTGAGCACCGTGCGGCGGGCCTAGCGCCGCGCGCCTCGGCGGGATCGAGTCCGGGCGCGGTCACCGGTTCGGCGCGGTCACCGGTTCGGCGCGGTCACCGCGTGGCACATCGACCCCGCAGCGGCGGCTGTATTACCGGTTCGCGAGTCCGTCGATGCGCAAGGTCGTGGACTCGTCGCGGTGGCTGCCGGTGGTGCCGACGTGCTTCGCGCTGATCTCCGTGCCGTTCTTCAGCACGTGGAACAACGCCATGCCGTGGCCGCGGCCCAGGTCGTAGTCGTTCTTGAGCCAGTCGAGGACCGTGCCGGCCTTCGTGGTGGCGTCGAAGCCCCGGTCGGCCGCCTCGGCGAGCAGTTCGGCGGGGGTCTTGCCGGTCTTGTTCTCGATGGCGTCGAGGTAGGCCTGGAAGGACATGGCGTCGTCTCCTTGTGTCGTCGTCGGGGCAAGCCTATGACAAGAAGGCCTTTCCAGACAACTATTCTTTTCGGCGACTCAGCCCTTGAGCGCCTCCCGCACCTTGGCGATCACCGCTTCCTCGACCTCGACGACCTGGCCGTCCGCGGCGGCGACCTCGTGGCAGATCGCCTCGACGGCCTGCGGGAACGTGGCGGCCTCGGCCGGGTCCTTCGCCTCCAGCACCTCCATCGACGTCCGCAGCGCCTCCAGGACCCGGCTCTCCAGCTCGGCGTCGGACAGCGAGGAGAGGTCGAACCGGGCGGCGTGCAGGACGACCCGCAGCTCGGGGGACAGGTTGGTCAGCGCTCTGAGCCCGGCGTAGCGCTCCTGGATCACGGGCCCGGGGTCGGCGTGGGAGACCAGGACCATCACGCCGAACACGGCGGTGCGCAGCGCGCGGCTCTCGTCGTCCGAGTAGAAGATCATGCGACCAGCCTAAGCGATCGCCCCGAACGGCCCCGCCCGCGCGGGACCCGCCTACCGCGGTCGTGGTAGGCCGGGTTTGCTTCACGGGGAGGACTCCACCGCGGGGTCGGGTGGTTAGGGTTCCGCCATGCGCATGGGGCGGGTGGGCGTCTGGGACTGGGGCATCGGCGTCGGAGTCGCCGCCGTCCTGGTGATCACCGGCTGGTCCGCGCCCGGGGTGGCGCCGGCCGCGTACCTGCTGCCCGCGGCCGGGGGGCTGGCGCTGGTCGCCCGCCGGCTCGCGCCCCGCGCCGTGCTGGCGGTCACCGGCGTGTGCGCCGTCGGGGCGCAGGCCGCCGGGTTGGACCTGCCGGCCGTGGCGTACCTGGTCGCCGTCTACACCGCCATGCGCGCCGGGCACCGGTGGGTGGTGGTCGGCGCGTCGGTCGCCCTGCTGCTCACGCTGCCGTTCGCGGACATGCTCGCCGAACCCGGCGGGGCCGCCGCCGAGTCGTTCGCCCACGCCCGGGGCGTGCTGGAGATCGGGTGGCTGGTCGGGGTCGCCGGCGCGGGGGAGGCGTTGCGGCAGGCCGAGCGGCGCGCCGACGAGGCCGAGCGGACCCGCGAGGAGACCGCCCGCCGCCGGGCCAACGAGGAGCGCCTGCACATCGCGCGCGAACTGCACGACTCGCTGACCCACCAGATCTCGGTCATCAAGGTCCAGGCCGAGGCGGCCGTCCACCTGGCCCGCAAACGCGGGGAAGAGGTGCCGCCGGCCCTGCTGGCGATCCGGGACGCCGGCCGCGAAGCCACCCGCGAACTGCGCGCCACCCTCGGCGCGTTGCGCGACGACGACGTGTCACCGCCGCGCGGCATCGACCACGTCACCGGGCTGGTCGACCAGGTCCGCTCGACCGGCCTCGACCTCACCCTGACCATCGAGGGCCCCCGGCGCGACATCCCGGCGGCCGTCGAGCGCACCGCCTACCGGATCGTCCAGGAGTCGCTGACCAACATCACCCGCCACGCCGCCGCCGCCCGCGCCGAGGTCCGCATCGGCTTCCGCGACGGCACCCTCGACATCCGCGTCGAGGACGACGGCACCGCCACCCCCGCCGACCCCACCCCCGGCGTCGGCCTGCTCGGCATGCGCGAACGCGTCACCGCGCTCGGCGGGCGCCTGCGGGCCGAACCCCGCACCGGCGGCGGGTTCACCGTCCACGCCGAACTCCCCGTGGAGCGCACCCCGTGATCAAGGTCCTGCTCGTGGACGACCAGCCGCTCATCCGCAGCGGCTTCCGCGCGCTGCTCGACGCCGAGGACGACATCGAGGTCGTCGCCGAGGCCGCCAACGGCCGCGAGGCCCTCGACCGCATCCGCGAACTGCGCCCGGACATCGCGCTGGTGGACATCCAGATGCCCGTCCTGGACGGCGTGGAGACCACCCGCCGCGTCGCCGCCGACCCCGACCTGGCCGGCACCCACGTCGTCATCCTCACCAACTACGGCCTGGACGAGTACGTGTTCGACGCGTTGCGCGCCGGGGCCGCCGGGTTCCTGGTCAAGGACGTCGAACCGGAGGACTTCCTGCACGCGGTCCGGGTCGCGGCCCGCGGCGACGCGCTGCTCGCCCCGTCGATCACCCGCAAGCTGATCGACCGGTACGTCACCCAGCCGCCGCACCTGACCACCGGCGTCCTCGACCAGCTCACCAACCGCGAGCGCGAGGCCGTCGCCCTGGTCGCCCGGGGCCTGTCCAACGACGAGATCGCCGACCACATGGTCATCACGCCGCTGACCGCGAAGACCCACGTCAACCGCGCCATGACCAAGCTGCGCGCCCGTGACCGCGCGCAACTGGTGGTGCTGGCCTACGAGTCCGGCCTGGTGACCCCGGGCGGCGGGTAGGCCCGCCCCCGCGCGGGAGGGGCGGGCCACCCCGGTCAGACGCCGGTGACCGCGCGGATCCAACTCCGGTTGGCCGCCACGCTGCCGTAGGTCTGCCGGCTGCGCCCGTCCGCCGTGGACGCCACGCCGACCTGGACGCCGTTGGCCATCTGCGGGCCGCCGGAGTCACCCTTCCACGCGTTGCCGTCGATCCCGACCGAGCAGATGGCCCGGCCGCCGATGTAGTCGCTGCACGACGTGGACGTGACCCGCACGCTCGCTGTCTTGAGCTGCTCGGACGCCGGACCGTCGTAGCTGGTCCGGCCCCACCCGTAGATGGCGTTGGTCGAGTCGACCGCCGGGTCCGCCGACGCGAGGGTCACGTAGGTGGTGGCGACGGAGCGGCTCAGCCGCAGCAACGCGAAGTCCGAACGCGAACTGGCGACCTGGCGGACGACACCCGCCGTGGTGCCGCCGGAGGACTTGTAGACGCTGCCCACCCGCACCGACATGCTCGACGACAGGCAGTGCCGCGCGGTGAGCACCCACTCGGGCGAGATGATCGTCCCGGAACAGGCGAACCGCCCGCTCTGGAACACCGCCGCCGCCCAGGGCGCGGACGACACCGTGCCACCACCGATGATGTAGGGCGTCACGTCGTCCGCGGTGGCGGACGACGCTGTCCCATTGACCAGACCGAAGGCCGCGGCGGTAGCCGCGACCAGAATCCGAACACGCACAGGCCACTCTCCATCGCAGGGTAAACGGAGGGGAATCACTGACCCGGCGATCGTCACGAACGCGGCTCCGCGGTGTCAACGCGAGGTTGAAAAGGCTTCTGGAATTCTCTGAAACCCTTGCGGGAACACTATTGTCACGAGCGCGCGGGAGTTGCGCTGGGCGGCGGGAGACCGGTCACGAATCGAGAAGCGTCGGCGCGGCGGCCGGACCTGGCCAAGCGCCGCGCCCGCCGCCGGACCGCGTGAGACCCGCTACGGCAGGTCGTGGCCGGCGGCGATCAGGTCCAGGCGGGGCAGGTCGGGGACCAGGACGGCGCGGCGCGTGCTGGTCAGCACCACGCCGGCGTCGCGCAGGCGGCTGAACGCCTTCTCCGCCGTGCGGGACTTCATGCCGGCGATGGACGCCAGTTCCACGTTGGTCAGCGGCAGGTCCAGCGTCCACCCGGCGGTCGTGCGGGAGCCGTGGTGGCGCACGAGGTGGCCCAGCACCCGCGCGATGCGGGTGGCCGCGTGGTGCGGCATGGCGCGGCGCAGCTCGTTGGCCCAGCGGACCTGGTCGGCGCGCACCCGGAACAGCTCCACCAGCACCTCGCGGTGGAAGTCGACGAAGTCCAGCAACTGGTGCTGCGGGATCAGCCGCCCGGTCACCGCGCCGCACGCCACGACCGTCGCCGACCGGGGCTGCCCGTCCAGCGCCGCCATCTCGCCGACCAGGTTGCCCGCCGACAGCACCGCCAGCAGCGCCGAGTCCCCGGCCTCGTCGGTGGCCCGCACCTTGACCGCGCCGGTCAGCACCAGCACGGCGTGCCCGTCCTCGCCGCCCTCGCTGAACACGATCTCGCCCGACCCGTAGCCCACCGGCCCGCCGAGTTCGAGCAGCGCCCCCGCCACCCGGTCCGACAGCCGCTCCAGCAAGCTCACACCGCTCATCCCCGCGTCCCCCGCACCGAAATCCAGTCCACTTCGCGTCGTCGGCACGACCATCTCACCATTCCGCCGCGCTGCGGAGGGCCAAGGGGTGGTCACTGACCGGTCTTCGGGGACCGGTCAGGCTCGGCGCAGGTCGAACAGGTGGCGGGTCGAGTGGGCGACGAAGCTGCCTTCGGCGCGGATCCGGGCGTCCATGCGGCGCAGCGTGTCGGTGTAGCGGTCCACGCTGAAGTCCGGGACCCACCACACGCACTTGCGCAGGATGTAGACCACCGCGCCGATGTCGAAGAACTCCATGCGGCACCGGGCGACGCGCAGGTCCTCCACGTGCAGGCCGGCCGCCTCCGCCTCCGCCGCCTCGGTGTGCGGGTCGCGGCCGTCCGGGCCGGGCCGCTCGCCGAGGAAGTACTCGGTCAGCTCCAGCGCCGAGCCGGGGCCGACGTGCTGGGCGAAGTAGTGGCCGCCGGGCGTCAGGACGCGGGCGATCTCCGGCCAGTCCGGGCGCACCGGGTGACGGCTGACCACCAGGTCGAACGACCCGTCGGGGAACGGCAACCCCGAGTCGGGCGGCGTCCGGACGACCTCCACCCCGCGCGGCCCCAGCAGGGCCTCGGCGCGCTCGGCGTTGGGCGCCCACCCCTCGGTCACGCACATGCGCGCCGGGAACGACGGCACCTCGGACAGCACCTCGCCGCCGCCGGTGTCGATGTCCAACGCGGCCGTGGCGCGGGGCAGCCGCTGGGCCAGCAGCCGGACGTAGCCCCACGGCGGGCGCTCCTCGGTGGCCCGGCCGTCGAGCCAGCCGAAGTCCCACCCGGAGACGTCCGCCGCCGCCGCTTCGGCGACCAGGTCCTCGAACGTGCGCATGAGGACCATGGTGGCGGATCAACGCGCTGTGCTCTCGCGAATTTCCAGCCGGAACGGCGTCTGCACCTGTTCGTGTGGCCGGTCCGGCGCCTCCACGCGGTGGCGCAGCAGGGTGACGGCCGCCTCGGCGATGGCGGCCTTGTCCGGGGCCACCGTGGTCAGCGACGGGCGGTGGTAGGCGCCTTCCTCGTTGTTGTCGAACCCCACCACGGCCAGCTCCTCCGGCACGCGCACGCCGTGGTCGGCCGCCGTGCGCAGTGCACCCACGGCCAGCAGGTCGTTGAAGCAGAACACCGCGTCCGGCGGCTCGGGCAGCGCCAACAAGGCCTTCATCGCGGCGGCGCCCTCGGCGCGGTGGTAGTGCAGGGCCGTGGCCACCAACGACTCGTCGAACGGCAACCCGGCCGCCGCCAACGCCGTCCGGTAGCCCTTGAGGCGCAACGCCGCCGTGCCGCGGGCCGGGTGCGCTCCGATCGCCGCGATCCGCGTGCGCCCCGACGCCACCAGGTGCCGCACGGCCTCCTCCGCCGCCCGCACGTTGTCGATGCCCACCCGGTCGATGGGCAGGTCCACGGGGTGCTCGCCGAGCATCACCACCGGCAGCGCCAAGTCGGCGAAATCGCCCTCCAACAACGCTTCCGGGCTCACGATCGCGCCGTCCACCAGGTGCGTGCCCAGCGCGGCCAGCGCCGCCCGCTCCCCTTCGCGCGTGCCCAGGGTCTGCTCGATCAGCACGTTCCACTCGTGCGCCTGCGCCGCGCGCAGCACCAAGCCGGCCAACTCGGAGAAGTACGGGATGCCCAACTCGGGCAGCACCAGGGCGAGGAACCCGGTGCGGCCCCGGCGCAGGTTGCGCGCGCCCAGGTTGGGGCGGTACCCGGTCGCCGCCAGCGCCTCCTCCACCCGCCGCCGGTTCTCCGGCTTGACGAAGGCGTGGCCGTTGACCACGTTCGACACGGTCTTGACCGACACGCCGGCGAGTTCGGCGACGTCCTTCAGCGTGGCCAACCCACTGCCTCCCGGTTGTTGAGCGACCCCGATGGTACCGCCCCGACGGGCCTTTACAACGTTGTACCAACGATGTAAGAACGACTTCAGTGACCTGGGTCACGCCCGTGCGGCGTGGTCAGCGGCGCGTTCCCGCTGGTCGTGGTCGTGCTCCAACGCTCGCCGACCGCTCGCGAGCGACCCCTGCGTCGAAAGGAGTCCGATGCGTCGCCTCATCGCGTTGACGGTGGCCGCACTGGTCACCGGGCTCGTCGCCCCGGCGGCCTCCGCCGCCGTGGTCCCGAAACCGCCGCCGCTGACCACCCCGTGGACCGGCCAGGTGTCCACCACCAACCCGCTGCCCGAGTACCCGCGCCCGCAGATGACCCGCCCGGACTGGCAGTCCCTCAACGGCGAGTGGGAGTTCCTCAACCCCGCCACCGACGCCGCCGGGAACGTGGACCGCTACGCCGCCCCGCCGCTGGGCCGGA
Source organism: Saccharothrix sp. NPDC042600 (assembly GCF_040647305.1). Classification (NCBI taxonomy): domain Bacteria; kingdom Bacillati; phylum Actinomycetota; class Actinomycetes; order Pseudonocardiales; family Pseudonocardiaceae; genus Saccharothrix; species Saccharothrix sp. NPDC042600. The sequence continues at coordinate 37,089 of NZ_JBEZBW010000066.1, forward strand.
CCCTGCCCGAACGCGTGCTCGTGCCCTACCCGATCGAGTCCGGCCTGTCGGGCATCATGCGCAACGACAACCGGGACCTGATGTTCTACCGCCGCACGTTCACCGTCCCGGCCGCCTGGAACGGCCGCCGCGTCCAACTGCACTTCGGCGCGGTGGACTACGAGGCCACGGTGTGGGTCAACGGCGCGCAGGTCACCACCCACCGGGGCGGCTACGACCGGTTCGAGGTGGACATCACCGCCCAACTGCGCGGCGGCGCGAACGAACTGGTCGTGCGCGTGTACGACCCGACCGACGGGCGCGGTGAGAAGCAGCCGGTCGGCAAGCAGGTCGACAACCCCGGCGGCATCTTCTACACGCCGTCCTCGGGCATCTGGCAGACCGTGTGGCTCGAACCCACGCCGACGTCGTCGGTCTACTCCGTGGACATCCACCCGAACCTGTCGAACAACACCGCCCGCGTGCGGGTCTTCACGCGCGGGAACGTCAGCGGGCACAGCGTGTTCGCCGAAGCCATGGCGGGCACGACCGTCGTGGGCAGCGCCTCCGGCGGGTTCACCGAGTTCACCGTGCCCGTCCCGAACGCCCGGCGCTGGTCGCCCGACGACCCGTACCTCTACGACCTGCGCGTCTCGCTGCGCAACGCCGGCGGCACCACCGTGGACCGGGTGGTGAGCTACTTCGGCATGCGCGAGGTCGGCACGAAGGTGGTCGACGGCGTGCTGCGGCCGACGCTCAACGGCGAGTTCGTCTTCCAGGTCGGCACCCTGGACCAGGGCTTCTGGCCCGACGGCCTCTACACCGCGCCCACCGACGCCGCGCTGGCGTACGACCTGCGGAAGCACAAGGACCTGGGCTTCAACATGGTCCGCAAGCACATCAAGGTCGAACCGGCGCGCTGGTACCACCACGCCGACCGGCTCGGTCTGCTGGTGTGGCAGGACATCCCGTCCACCCCGACCGGCGATCCCACCCGCACGCCCGCCCAGATCGCGCAGTTCGAGACCGAAGCCCGCGAGATCGTGGACGAGCACCGCTCCTCCCCGGCGGTGATCGCCTACGTCCCGTTCAACGAGGGCTGGGGCGAGTGGAACCTGGACGACACCCGGCGGGTCACCGCGGCGCTGGAGAACCACGACCCGACCCGGTTGATGAACCCGCACAGCGGCTACAACTGCTGCGCCTCCAAGGGCGACCCGGGCACCGGCGACATCATCGACTGGCACGTCTACACCGGCCCCGACGCCCCGCGCCCGTCGGCGACGCGGGTGTCCGCGCTGGGCGAGTTCGGCGGCATCGGCCTGCGCAGCCCCGGCCACGAGTACAGCCCGAACGGCCGGTTCTTCGCCTACGAGCAGGTCTTCAGCGCCGACCGGCTCAACGACCGGTACACCGGCATGGTCCGGGACGTGCGGCAGCTGATGACCACCAAGGGCGTCTCGGCGTACGTCTACACCGAGATCACGGACGTGGAAGGCGAGTACAACGGCCTGGTCACCTACGACCGGCGGGTGCAGAAGGTGGACACGGCCCAGGTCCGCGCCGCCCACCAGGACGTGATCGGCACCTCCCGCAACCTGAACTCCCCGGTCCGGCTCACCGTGGGCCACGTCCGCTCGTTCCGCGTGACCACGCCGGGCCACACCGACCGCTACCTGCGCCACGCGAACTCGCTGGCCCGCACGGACGTCCTCACCGCGGCCGGTCCCGACGGCGCGCGGCAGGACGCGTCCTACCGGACCGTCCTCGGCCTGGCCGACCCGCGGTGCCACTCGTTCGAGTCGGTGAACTTCCCCGGCCGCTACCTGCGGCACGCGGCGGGACGGGTGCGCACCGACAGCGATACCGGCGGCGCCTTCCGCGCCGACGCCACCTGGTGCGCGCGTCCCGGCCTGGCCGCGGGTGGCGCGTCGTTCGAGTCCCTGAACAACCCGGGCGCGTACCTGCGCCACTACGCGGAGGACGTGTACCTCGCGCGCAGCGGTGGCCCGAACCCCTGGGACACCGCCACGAGCTTCGCCGCCGACGCCACGTGGGAGACCGCCGCGCCCGCCCTGTGGCGCAGCTCGGTGCTGCTCGCCACGGACGTCCGGCAGTCGCTGCGCGTCACGACCTGGGGCTACACCGACCGGTACCTGCGGCACTCGGGCAGCCTGGCGTACACGGAGGTGGTGGACGCCGGCAGCAGCGCGTTGCTGAAGGCCGACGCCACCTACACCGTGCGGCGGGGCCTGGCGGACTCGTCGTGCTACTCGTTCGAGTCGGTCAACTACCCGGGCCAGTACCTGCGGCACGCCGACTCCCGGGCGCGGAACTCGCCGGACGACGGCTCGGCCCTGTTCAAGGCCGACGCCACCTTCTGCGCCCGACCCGGGCTCGGCGGCACGGGCGTGACCTTCGAGTCGATCAACCTGGTCGGGTGGTACCTGCGGCACTTCAACGCGGCGGTCCACATCGCCTCCGGCGACGGCGCCGAGCACAACCGCCCGCAAACCCTGACCGCGGACAGAAGCTGGGCCGTCGCCCCGCCCTGGGCCCCGTAGCCGTCAGGAGGCGAACACGGGGTAGTGGTCCGAGTAGTCGGTGTAGGAGTACGTCTCGAACCAGGAGGTGACCGTCCACACGGGACTCTTGACCCGCCGCGTCTCGTTGGCGAGCACGGGTCCCTGGACGGTGAGCACGTAGTCCAAGTGCTCCGAGGCGTACTCCGCGCCGTACTGGTCGCGGCACACGCTGTTGTCCGCGCAGTCCCACGAGTACGGGTGGCCGGTGTAGGTCGGCGCCGCCGCGTTCAGGTCGGTCAGCATCGCCGAGTACTCCGGGGTGCCCTTGATGACGTTCAGGTCGCCCGCCACGTACAGCGGCTCGCCGGCGGGGATGCGTTCCGCCGTGACGAAAGCCGTGATCTCGGCCCGTTGGCGGGCGCGGACCGCTGCGGCGGAGGTGGTGCAACCCGGGTCCTCGGACTGCATGTGGGTGCCGATGACGTGCACCGGGCCGCTCGGGGACGCCAGCCGGACGTAGGCGAAGCCCTTGTTGGCCATCCAGTCGGCCCCGCAGCCGTCCCGGTACAGGTGCTGGACGCGGCGGGTGATGGGCCACCGGCTGACGATCGCGACCCCGCCGTCCTCGGCCGCCGAGTCGCGGTAGCCGCCCACCGTGGCGTCCCAGCCCGACCGGGTGCGGCCGACCGTCGGGGTCCGGTGCGGGTGGGTGTCGGACAGGTTGGTCAGCAGGCGGTCGCCGGCGGTGTTGTCGAACAACTCCTGGAGGACCACGACGTCCTGACCGGCCAGGACGTTCTGCCGGTCGATCAGGTCCGCCCGGGTGGTCTGGCCCCAGTTCGGGTACAGCGCCCTCGACAGCATGAACACGTTGTAGGAGGCGATCTTGGGCGCGGTCGGCGCCGCCGTCGCCGGGGTGCCGGTCGCGGTCAGGGCCGCCACGAGGCAAGACGTGAGCAGGATTCGCGTCTTCATGGTCGGTGATCGTGCACGGCCGGGCTCGGGCCGCACAAGGGCGTTGGGCGGCCCGTCGTCGGGTGTTCAGCTGTTGATCAACGGCAGTGCGGGGAACGCGTGGTCCCGCCACACCTCGCGGGACCGGGCCTCCGGGTAGGCGGCCACGGTGGGTTCGGTGTCGAACAGGCGTGTCAGGTGTCGGGTGGTGTCGTACACGGGCCAACCCGGGTCGCCGTGGGTCGCGAAGGCCGTCCACGCGGTGCGCATGGCGCGGGACAGCTCCTCGGCCTCCTCCGACCCGCCGATGAGCGCGGCGGGTTGGCCGCCGGCCAGGTTGCCGAACACCAGCGGCACGTCCAGGCCGTGGCAGGCGCCCAGCACGCCGCCCATCCCCGGCGCGGGCCAGGTCAGCTCGTAGAGGTGCGCGCGGCCGTGGGCGAGCGCGAGGTGGTGGGTCGGCATGCGGAACAGCCAGTCCGAGTGGACCGCTTCGTACAGCTCCTCCGGGCTCGCGTCCGGGTAGGCCGCCCGGAACCGGTCGGGGCCGCCCGGCGCGAAGACCTCCAGGGCGGTCGCGGCGTGGTCCTCGGTCACCTGGCCCAGCAGCCCGTCGAGGGCGGTGAGCAGGCGTTGTTCGTCGCGGGTGTGGCCGGCCAGCAGGTCGATGCCGGTGCCCCCGGCCAGCGCCTCCCACGGGGTGGCGGTCATCACCTCGCCGTCGATCACGGGCGAGAACAGGATCGACCGGTGCGCGGCCCGGCCCCAGCGGTCCGCCCGGCGGGACATGCCCGCCATCACCGCGTCGCCCGCGGCGGGCAGTCGGGCCGGGTCCGTGGTCGCCAGGTCGGCGGCGGTGGCGCGCAGGCCCAGTTCGGCGGCGCACGCGGCGGCGATGTCGGCGGCGAGTTCGGGCGTGAAGTACGTGCCCTGCGCGCTCTGGGCGACGGCGCGGCGGAACAGGCCCGTCGCGCGCGGCACCGCGAACAGCGCCGCCACCGACCCGCCGCCCGCCGACTGGCCGAAGACCGTCACCCGGTCCGGGTCGCCGCCGAACGCCCGGACGTCGTCGCGCACCCACACCAGGGCGGCGACCTGGTCGAGCAGGCCCCGGTTCGCGGGCGCGCCCTCGACGTGCGCGAAGCCCTCCACGCCGACCCGGTAGTTGAACGTCACCACGACCACGCCGTGCCGGGCGAGGCGCGCGCCGTCGTACTCGGGCAGGCTCGCCATGCCGATCGTGTAGGCGCCGCCCTGGATCCACACCATGACCGGCAGGTCCGCGCCCGCGCGCGGCTCGGGCGACCAGACGTTGACCGTCAACCAGTCCTCGCCCGCGCCCCGGGCCAGGTCGGCCATGCCGAACACGCCGGCCTGCGGTGGCGGCGGCCCGTACGCGACGGCCTCGCGCACCCCGTCCCACTTCAGCGCGGGCTTCGGTTCCGCGAAGCGCAGCGCGCCGACCGGGGGTTGGGCGAAGGGAATGCCTTTGAAGACCGCGACCCCCGCGTCGGTGGTGCCGCGCACCCGGCCTGTCGTCGTGCGGACCTCGGGCATCGCGGCTCCCTCCACGCGGCGATCCTGCTCGCCGCGCGGGGGGAGTGCGACCGAATTACGCGATCAGGCGGCCTGCGCCTTGGTGTAGAGGTTCTGGGCGTCGGCGCCGAAGTACGGGCCGAACATCCAGTTCGGGAAGAAGTTGATCTTGTAGCTGTTGACGGAGTTGAGGGTGCCGGTGCCGGTCGCCTCGGAGAAGGTCTTGAACCACGGGCCGCCGCTCGCGCCGCCGGTCATGTTGCAGGTCATGCCGATGCCGTTGCTCAGGAAGGCGTTGAACGTCCGGCCGCTGCAGTAGATGAGCTTGCTGCCGTCGTACGGGGAGGCGGCGGGGTAGCCGAAGGCGTACATGTTGTCCGCCTTGGCCTGGTTGAACGCGATGCCCTGCGCGCCCACCACGTCGGTCAGGTACTGCCCGCCGACCTGGCCGACGACGATCGCGCCGATGTCGTAGTTGATGTCCTCGGAGGCGTCCCACTGCGGGGTCGCGAAGGTGGCGCGGGCGTTCCACGTGCCGTACGGGGCGTTGCCGTTGTCGTAGGCGGGCACGAAGGCGACGTTGGTGTGGTACGCGCCGTCGAGCTTCACGCAGTGCCCGGCGGTGATCACCGTGCTCTTGTTGCCGCTGGTCACGGCGTTGCCGCTGCACGAGGCGTTGCGGCCCTGGTAGGTGAAGAACACCCGGCCGGCGGTCTTGACGACGGCTCCGCCGCCGGTCCACGCGCTGCCGCCGTTGGGGAAGGCGAGCGGTTCGACCGTGGTGGGCGTGCCCGTCGGGACGACGCCGCGCAGCTTGGCCGGGCTGACGGTCAGGGTGTCGAGCGGGACGGCGGAGCGCATCCGTTCCGGCGTCCAGTAGGTCCCGGGCGCGGACTGCGCGGCGGGCACGGCGACCAGGGACAGGGTTAACGCGCCCGCGAGCGTGAGCAGGCGTTTCACGGCACGGTTCATGATCTTCCACCTCTCGTGGGTCGATCAACGGCAGGGGACCGTGACGTGAAAATTACTCAAGACCGCGCGGGTGGGGCTCCGGCGAACGGGTGACAACGCCCGCGACCCCCGGCGTCCACAGTGGACGCCGGGGGTCGCGGGAGCGGGCTCAGACGCCCGAGGTGGAGCGGATCCAGGCGCGCGTGGCCGAGACGCTGCTGTACTGCTGGGTCGAGGTGCCGTCCGCCGTGGAGGCGACGCCGACCTGCAGGCCGTTGTACATCTGCGGGCCGCCGGAGTCGCCGGACCACGCGTTGCCGGTGATGCGGCTGCTGCACAGCGCCTGGCCGCCGTAGTAGTCGCGGCAGATCGAGGTCAGCCGCACGTCGGCGGTCTTGAGCTGCGAGGACACCGGGCCCGAGCGGCTGGTGTAGCCCCAGCCGTAGATCTGGTTGGTGGACCCGGTCGGCGGGTTGGCGTCGGCCAGCCGCGAGTACTGGCTGGTCTGGATGGGCGTCGCGAGCCGGAGCAGGGACTGGTCGGCCTGCGGGTGGTTGACGTACTGGCTGACCGAGCTGGGCGTGCCCTGGGCGCGGTAGACGTTGCCGACCCGGACGGTCAGGCCCGAGCCGACGCAGTGCTTGGCGGTGAGCACCCACTGGGCCGAGATGATCGTGCCGGAGCAGGTGAAGGAACCGTTGCGGTAGACCGCGGCGGCCCACGGGGCCGAGGTGACGTACGAGCCGCCGATGATCATCGGTTCGACGCCGTCGCTCGGCGCGGCGCTCGCCGGTGGCGTGAAGACCGCGCAGATCAGCGCGCAGGCCAGGATGAAGGGACGCATGCAGGGATCTCCTCGTCCGCTGGGCAGGGTGGGACAAGCGAGGGTCAGGGTGGCGGCTGGACCCCCGCCCCGGAAACGGGGGATTCCCGCTCCCGCTCCGGCTTCGGCCCCCTGGTGCGGCTCCCGGCGCGGCTCCGGCTCCGGCTGCCGGCGCGGCTATGGCTCCGGCTGCCGGCGCGGCTATGGCTCCGGCTGCCGGCGCGGCTATGGCTCGTGGCGCGCGGTGAGCTTCGCGGCCAGGTGGGTCCGGTTGTGGACGTCGAGCTTGCGGTAGATCCGGGTCAGCGCCCCCTCGACGGTCTTGACGCTGATGGTCAGCCGCGCGGCCACCTCCGGGTTGCTCGCGCCGCCCGCGACCAGGCGGGCGATCCGCGTCTCGAACCCGGTCAGCGTCGGTCCGTCCGGGGTGTCGCCCAGCAGCGCCGCCGCGCGGTCGGCCCAGCTCGGCGCGCCGCACCCGGCGAACACCAGCCGAGCCCGGTCGAGCAGCCGCCGGGCGGACCCCCGGCGCCTGCGGCGGCGTTCGGCGACGGCCAGGGCCAGCAGGCTGCGCCCGAGCTGGACCGGTTGCCCGAGGTCTTCGTGCGCTTCGACGGCCCGTTTCAACGACACCTCCGCGCCCGCGTGGTCCTTGAGCGCCAACCGGAGCAGGCCGTCGGCCCGGTCGAGCGCGGCGACCACGCCCCGCCGACCCAGCCGCACCGCGCACGCCCGCGCGCCGCCGATCAGCCCCGCCGCCTCCGGCAGGCGACCGGACAGGGCCAGGGCCTCGGCGAGGTCCGGGCGGACCGCGAACACGGCCGGGTCCACGACGCCCATGCCCAGTTCCAGTTCCACCGCCCGGTGCAACGGGTCCACCGCCCGCTCGGGGTGCCCCGCGGTCAACGCGGCCAGGCCCCGGACGTGCAGGTTGCGCGCCAGGAAAGAGTGGTCGCCGTCGGCCTCGGCCCGGGACGCGCCCTTGCGGGCGAGGGCGTCCGCGACGGCCGGGTCACCGCCGTGGGCCTCGGCCAGCGCCGCCCCGTAGTAGGCGACGGCGACGTCGCAGCCCAGTTCCTCGGCCAGCCGCAGCACCTCGCCGGCGCGGTGGCGGGCCTGCCGGCAGCGGCCCAGGGCGACCCACACCTCCACGGCGGCCCACGTCATGCCGACCACCTCCGACCGGGTGCCGCGGTCGGCCGCGTGGTCCAGCAGCGCCGTGAGGTGCTCGTCGGCCGCGTCCAGGCGGTCGGCGAACAGGTCGAGGCGGGCGGTGGCCCACCGCGTGCCGACGTGCGCGGTCACCAGCCGCTCGGGCGCGATCCGGCGGGCCAGGTCGAGGGTGCCGGCGGCGGTGGTGTCGCCCAGGGCGGCCTGGCACAGGGTGAGCGAGCACAGGGACATGACCTCGGTGGGCACGTCCCCGGCGGTGCGGGCGAGCAGGACGGCGTCGGCGAGGTGCCGGGCGGCCGTGCGGAAGTCGCCGCCGGCGGCCGAGTGCACCGCGAACCGGTACTCGGCCGACGCCTCCAGGGCGGCGTCGCCCCGGGCGTGGCTGAGCGCCTCGCCCATGATCGCGGCGACGGCCGTGCGGGCGTAGCCGACCGCGTCGACCATGACCAGCCGGGCGCGGACCCGGTCTCACCACGTCGTGAAGCGGCCACCAGGTCTGACCGGAAGCTGTCTGCCAGCGCGGCAGTGCGGAAACCCTCACGGTGGAGTTTGCCCGCCACCT
>NZ_JBEZBW010000067.1:0-45326 GCF_040647305.1 Saccharothrix sp. NPDC042600
TTGGCAACCGGAAAAGCTGGTTGCCAAGAACCCCAAAGCGTGGTTGGGCTGCGCCCAGGCCGTACGGGGAACGAACCGAGGCCCTTCCTGTGGCTGATAGCCCGTGAAGGGCGATCGTGCGTTTTGTGGTGGGTGTCTTGACTGGATCGGTTAAGGTGGCGCGTTGTCGGGTGGTCTGGGAGGTCTTGTGTTGCGGTGGGGTGTGTTGGGGTCTACGGCGTTCATCAGTACTCGGGTTGCGCCTGCCATCCACCGGGCTGCTGGGAACGCCGTTGTCGCTGTCGCCGCTCGGCCTGGTCGGGTGGAGGCTTCCGCGCGGTTCGCGGCTGGGTTCGGTGCTCGGGTGCATGACGGGTTCGAGGCGTTGTTGGCCGATCCCGGCGTGGATGCCGTCTACATCGCCTTGCCCAATTCCGAGCACGTGCCCTGGACTCTCCGCGCGCTGGAGGCGGGCAAGCACGTTCTGTGCGAGAAGCCGTTGGCGTTGTCCGTCGCGGATGTCGAGAAGGTCGCGACGGCGGCTGGTGGGTTGACCGTCATGGAGGCCTACATGTACCGGTTCCACCCGCAGCAGCGGCGGGTGGTGGAGTTGCTCGCCTCGCGGGTGATCGGTGAGTTGCGGGTGGTTCGGGCCGCGTTCGCCGGGGTGATGGATCCCGTCGGGAACATCCGGTACGACCCCTCGTTGGGGGGCGGGGCCACCTGGGATGTCGGGTGTTACGCGTTCGACGTTCCGTTGTGGGCGTTCGGGCGGGCGCCCGAGCGGGTGCGGGCCCGGTTCCACTCCGCGGGTGGCGCGCCGGTGGACACCAGTGGTGTGGCCACGTTGGAGTTCGGGGACGGGCGGGTCGCGCAGATCGACTACGGCTTCGACTACGGGCCGTGTGCTCGTTACGAGCTCCAGGGCACGCGTGGGTGGATCGGGGTGCGCAACGCCTGGACCGGGCCCGACGAGGAGTGCGTGATCACCGTGGTGACCGACGAGGGCTGGCGTGAGGAGGTCCTGCCCGGCGCGGACGCCTACGAGCACCAGGCCGCCGCGTTCGCCGAGGCGGTGCGGACCGGTCGGGCTCCGCTCGTGTCGTTGGACGACTCCCAGCGCACGGCGCGGGTGGGGGAGGCGCTGGTGGAAGCGGCTCGGACCGGCGCGGACGTGTCGTTGTAGTCCGCGCCGGGTCCGGGGGCGCGCCTCAGGAGTTCATGGCCTCCCGCAGGGAACGCGGGCGCATGTCGGTCCACACCTCGTCCACGTGGGCGGAGCACTCGTCCAGGGTGCCGGTCTTGCCGTCGGCCACCCAGCCGGCGGGCACCGGCTGGTGCGCGGGCCACAGCGAGTACTGGCCCTCGTCGTTGACCAGCACCTGGTAAGCGATGTCAGACCTCACGAGACAACCTCCTGATCAGCGTAGCGCCGCAACGTGGGACTCACCGTCACGAACGCGGTCACCAAAGCGATCCCGACGGCACACACGACGACCGCGTCGGTGGGCGCCAGGAATTCCGTCAACACACCGCCGAGCACGGGGCCGAGCACGCCCGCCAACCCGACGGCCACCGCCAGCACCCCGCTGAGCCGCCCGCGCAGTTCGTCGGGCGTCAGCAGGAGCTGGTGGGTCGAGATCGTCGTGTTCGCCGTCGGCGCCAGCACCATCATCAAGGCGAACACCCCACCGAGCGCGTACCCGTCGGCAACCAGCAGGGAAACCGGCGTCAACAGCGTCACCGCCCAGAACACCCCGGCGATCGACACGTACGGCCCCAGCACCCGGTGCAGGCGCGGCGCCAGCAGCGAGCCGACGACACCGCCCACCCCGAGCATCGCCGCCATCACGCCGATGACCGCCGGGGACACGCCCCGGTGTTGCGCCAGCACGATCACCACCAGGTAGAACGCGCTGAAGAACAGGTTGAGCACCACCGCGCACACCGCCGTCACGCGGATCTCGCGCCGCTGCCACACCCACCGCAGGCCCGACCGGATCTCGCCGAGGAAGTCCGCCTTCCCGACCGTCGGGGTGCGCGGCGGCACGCGCAGGAACAGCAGCGTCACGAACGCCACGCAGTGGGTCAGCAGGTCCACCAGGAACGGCAGCCACCGGGTCACCGCGAACAGCACGCCGCCCAACGCCGTCCCCGCCATCTGCCCCAGGGACGTCCGGGCGGAGTTCATCGCCACCGCCGTCGCCAACTGCTCGTCGGGCACCAGCTTCGGCAGGCACGCGTCCTCGGCCGGTTCGAACAGCGCCCGGCACACGCCCATCACGGCCGCGACCACCGCCATGTGGAGCACGGACGCGACCCCGTGGAGCAGCGCCACCACCAGCGTTCCCAGCGCCACGGCCTGGGCCGCCTCGCACGCCAGCATGATCCGCCGCCGGTCCCACCGGTCCACCAGGACGCCCGCGGGCAGGCCGGCCAGCAGTTGCGCCGCCGCGTCCACGGCCAGCACCAGCCCGGACGCGGCGGGCGACCCGGTGACCGCCAGCACCAGCAGCGGGAAGGCGATCAGCGACGCCGAGAAGCCGACCTCGGCCACCGCCTGCCCGCTCCACAGCAGGGTGTAGTTCCGGTTGCGCGCCAACGAGGTCGTCATCGCCGGCAGTCCTCCGCGATGGCCCGCAGCGCCTGCGCGAAGTCCGCCGCGACCGCGCGGACCTCGTCGGCCGGGTGCACCTGCGGGTGGAAGTACCAGGAGAACACCATCCGCCCGTCGCCCGCCTCGCCGACCACGTCGACCAGGTGGTGCGCCGGGTCGGCCGGGTCGTGGTCGCGGCCGATCGACGGCAGCACCGCCCGGTACAGGCCGCTCGACTCCGCCGACCCGGCGTCGAACTGCCCGAGGTAGTTGAACGCCACCGCCGGCGTGCCGCCCGCCGGCACCCGGCCGTGCTGGCGCAGCGCGCCGCAGCCGACGCCGCCGCCCGGCACCGCGCGCAACTGCCGCCGCACCGACTTGACCCGCGTGCGCCAGTCACCCTCCGGAACGTCCAACATCACCGGGTAGACGGACGTGAACCACCCGACCGTGCGGGACAGGTCCACGCCGTCGAACAGGTCCTCGCGGCCGTGCCCTTCCAGGTCCACCGCGACCCGCGACTCGCCGGTCCACCGCGCCAACGCCCACGCCAACGCGGCCAGCAGCACGTCGTTGACCCGTGTCCGGTAGGCGGCGGGCGCGCCGCGCAGCAACGCGTCCGTGTCCTCCGGCGACAGCTCGACGGTCACCACGTCCACCGGCCCGCGCGCCTCGTCGGCCGCCGGGACGGGAACGCTCCAGTGGTCCACCTCGGCGTCGAACCCGCCCTCGGTCACGTGCGCCCACAGCCGCCGCGCCCACTCCTGGAACGAGGTCGTCTTCGCGCCCAGGTCCCCGCCGGCGTAGGCGGTCTCCAGGTCGTCGAGCAGGATGCGCCACGACACCCCGTCCACCACCAGGTGGTGCGCCACCAGCAGCAGCTCCGGCTCGTCCCCGGCGAACAGCACCGCCTTGAGCAGCGGCCCGGTCGCCAGGTCGAAGCTCGCGTGCACCTCGTCCGCGAACGCCTCCCGGTCGGCCACGTCGGTCACGACCAGGAGCACGTCCACGTCCGACACGGGCGCGTTCTCCTGCCGCCACGACCCGTCCGCGTGGCTGAACCGCATCCGCAGCGCGTCGTGGTGGGCCAGCAGCCGCCGCAACGCGGTCCGCAGCCGCTCGACGTCCACCTCCGGGTCCAGCCGCACCAGGTGGGACTGGTTGAAGTGGTGCGGGTTGCGCCGACCCGAGTGCAGGAACCAGTGCTGCACGGGCGTCAGCGGCACGTCGCCGACCACCGCCGCCTGCTCCCCGGCCGCCGCCTCGCCGGTCACCACGGGCGCGAGCGCGGCGATGGTCTGGTGGGCGAACAGGTCCCGCGTGGTGAACCGCAGCCCCGCCTGCCGGGCCCGCGCCACCACCTGCATGCTCAGGATGGAGTCGCCGCCCAGCGCGAAGAAGTTGTCCGCCGTGCCGACCCGCGGCACGCCCAGCACGTCGGCCCACACCGCCGCCAGCGCCTCCTCGACCGGTCCGGCCGGCGCCACGTACTCCGCCGTGGCCAGGGCCGAGAAGTCCGGCTCGGGCAGCCGCGCCCGGTCCACCTTCCCGTTGGGGCTCATCGGCAGCGCCTCGACCGGCACGAACAGCGACGGCACCAGGTACTCCGGCAGCGACTCGCCCAGGAACTCCCGCAGGTCCCCGACCGCGCCGACGACGTAGGCGACCAGGCGCTTGTGCCCGGCCCCGTCGGCCCGCGCGACCACCACGGCCTCGCGCACGTCCGGGTGCCGCAGCACCGCCGTCTCGACCTCGCCCAGCTCCACCCGGAAGCCGCGGATCTTGACCTGCTCGTCGGCGCGGCCCACGAACTCCAGCTCGCCCCGGCGGTTCCAGCGGACCACGTCCCCGGTCCGGTACATCCGCGACCCGGGCGGCCCGAACGGGTCGGCCACGAACCGCGCCGCGGTCAACCCGGGCCGGTCGAGGTAGCCGCGCGCCAGGCCGACGCCGGCCACGAACAGCTCGCCCGGGACCCCGATCGGCACCGGTCGTCCCTCGGCGTCCAGGACGTGCACGCGGGTGCCCGGCAGCGGCCGGCCGATCGGCGGCACGCCGCCCGGCGCCAGCGGCCGGCTCCAACTGGTGACCACGGTGGACTCGGTGGGCCCGTAGGCGTTGACCATCCGCCGGCCCGGCGCCCACCGCGCGACCAGGTCCGCCGAGCACGCGTCACCGCCGACCACCAGCGTCCGGAAGGTCGGCAGCGGCCGGTCCGGCACGGTGGCCAGCGCGACCGGCGGGATGAGCGCGTGGGTCACGCCGAACTCGTCGACGACGTCCGCGAGCTGGTCGCCCAGCAGCGGACCGGGCGGCGGCACCACCAGCGCGGCCCCGGCGGGCAGCGCCATGCACAGCTCCAGCACGGACGCGTCGAAGCTGGGCGAGGAGAACTCCAGGACCCGGTCGCCCGGCCGCACGTCCAGGTGCGCGACCTCGGCGGCCGAGAACGTCGAGATGCCCGCGTGGGTCACCACGACACCCTTGGGCCGGCCGGTCGAGCCGGACGTGTAGATCACGTACGCGGGGTGCTCCGGCCGCACGGCCACGCCGGGGTCGTGGTCGGGCTGGTCGGACACGTCGACCGGCCCGTCCAGCACCAGCAGCGGCCGGGCGTCGGCCAGCATGAACCCGATCCGCTCGGCGGGGTAGGCCGGGTCCACCGGCAGGAACGCCGCGCCCGCCTTGAGCACCGCCAGTTCCGCCACGACCAGCTCCGCCGACCGCGGCAGCCGCACCGCCACCACCCGCTCGGGCCCGGCGCCGGCCGCGATCAGGTGGTGCGCCAACCGGTTGGCCGCCGCGTTGAGCTGCGCGTAGGTCAGCTCCGCCGCGCCGGTCAGCGCGAGGGCGTCGGGCGTGCGGGCCACCTGGGCCTCGACGAGGCCCGCGAACGACACGAACGGGTGCGCGGGACCGCCGTCGCCGAACCGGGCCAGCTCGCGCAGTTCCGCGCGCGGCATCGGCAGGCTCCACAGTGGACGGTCGTCGGTGAGGGCGTCGAGCAGCGTCACCAGGTGTTCGGCGAGCCGCTCGACGGTCGAGGCGTCGAACAGGTCGGTGTTGTACTCGACGGACCCGCTCAGCGCGCCGTCGTCCTCCTCGGTGAACTCCACCGTCACGTCGAACCCGGTCGAGGTGACCGGCTGCGCCACGTCGGTGGCCTCCAGCCCCGCGAACCCGGTGGGGCGCGGCGCGTTCTGCAACGCCACCACCGCCTGGAAGATCGGCGTGCGGCTGGTGTCGCGGTCGGGCTGCACGGCGTCCACGACCCGTTCGAACGGCACGTCTTGGTGGGCGAACGCGGCCAGCACGGTCTCCCGCACCCGGGCCAGCAGCTCGGGGAAGGTGGCCCGCGGCTCGACCCGGGCGCGCAGGGCCAGGGTGTTGACGAAGAACCCGGCCACCCGCTCCAGCTCCGGCCGCTCCCGCCCGGCGGCGACCGTGCCCAGCGCGAAGTCCTCCTGGCCCGACCAGCGGGCGAACAACGCCTGGCAGGCCGCGACCAGCGCCATGAACAGCGTGCAGTCGTGCCGGCGGGCGATGTCGCGGACCCGGTCGGCGACGTCGCGGGGCACCGCGAATTCCACCTGCGCGCCGGCCGTGGTCTGCACGGGCGGGCGCGGCCGGTCGGTGGGCAGCTCCAGCGCGGGCACGCCGCGCAGCTCCTCCCGCCAGTGGTCGAGCTGGGCGTCCAGCGGTTGCTCGCGCTGCCAGGCCGCGAAGTCCACGTACCGCACCGGCGGCTCCGGCAGGTCGTGGCCCTCGTAGAGCGCGGCCAGGTCGGACACCAGCACGCCGCCGGACCAGCCGTCGGTGACGATGTGGTGCATGGTCAGCGCCAGCACGTGCTCGTCCGGCGCGACCCGGACCAGCGCCGGCCGGAACAGCGGACCGGTGGCCAGGTCGAACGGCTCGATCTCGGGCAGCTCGTCGAGCAAGGGCAGGGTGAGGTCGTGCGGCGGGTGCACCACCTGCACCGGCAGGCCGTCCACCGCGGGGAACGTCGTGCGCAGCGACTCGTGCCGGGCGACCAGGGCGGTCAGCGCGCGCCGCAGCCGTTCGACGTCCAGCTCACCGCGCAGCCGCACCGCGAGCGGGGTCACGTACTCGGTGCCGCCGGGGGAGAACTGGTCGAGGAACCACAGCCGCTGCTGCGCGAACGACAGCGGGAACCCGCCGCCGGACAGCGCGGGGTCTCCGCCGGACAGGGCGGTTTCCGCGCCGGCCGGCGGGACGGCGGGGTTCGCGCGGGGGATCGGGGTCTGGGCCTCACCGCTCAGGGCCGCCGCCAGCCCGGCCACCGTCGGGTGGTCGAACAGGGCGCGCGGTGAGACGTCGAACCGTTCCCGCAGCCGGGCCGCGACCCGGATGCTGCTGATCGAGTCGCCGCCCAGCGCGAAGAAGTCGTCCTCCGCGCCGACCCGCGCCAGGCCCAGCACGTCCGCCCAGGTCCGCGCCACCAGCCGTTCGGTGTCGGTGCGCGGCTCGACGTACCCGTCGGCGACCGTCGCGTCCCGGTCCGGCGCGGGCAGCGCGGCCCGGTCCAGCTTGCCGTTGTTGTTCAGCGGCAACCGCTCCAGCGGCACGTACGCCGCCGGCACCATGTGGTCGGGCAGGGTGCGCGCCGCGTGCTCGCGCAGCGCGGCGGCAGGCACCGGCTCGTCGGCCACGACGTAGGCGACCAGCCGGTCCTCCCGCGCCACCACGGCGACCTGCCGCACGGCCGGGTGGGCCGCCAGCACGGCCTCGACCTCGCCGGGCTCGATCCGGAACCCGCGCACCTTCACCTGCTGGTCCGCGCGGCCCAGGTAGTCCAGCTTCCCGTCCACCCAGCGGGCCAGGTCGCCGGAGCGGTACATGCGCGACCCGGGCTCGCCGAACGGGTTGGCCACGAACCGGGACGCGGTCAGGCCCGGCCGGTCGAGGTAGCCGCGGGCCAGGCCCGGCCCGGCCACGTACATCTCGCCGACCACGCCCGGCGGCACCGGCTGGAGGTCGTCGTCCAGCACGTAGACCCGCAGGTCGGGGATGGGGACGCCGACCGTGCCGTCCGCCTCGGTGTAGGTCACGTGGACGGTGGTCTCGGTGATGCCGTACATGTTGATCAACGTGCCGGCGCCCCGCCAGTCCGCCACCTTGCGCAGGTCCAGCGCCTCACCGCCGAAGATCACGTACCGGGCGTCCGGCTGTTCGGGGATGAGCTGGTAGAACGCCGACGGCGTCTGGTTGAGCACGGTCACGCCCTCGTCGTCCAGCAACCGCGCGAAGTCGCGCGGCGACCGGGAGACCTCGTAGGGCACCACCACGAGCCGCCCGCCGTGCAGCAGCGGCCCCCAGAGCTCCCAGACGGAGAAGTCGAAGGCGTAGCTGTGGAACAGGGTCCAGACGTCGGTGTGGTCGAACTTGAACCAGTGGTCCGTCGCCGTGAACAGGCGGATCACGTTGGCGTGCGGGATGACCACGCCCTTGGGCTTGCCCGTCGAGCCGGACGTGTAGATCACGTACGCCGGGTTCTCCGGGCGCAGCGACGTCCTCGGCGGGGTGGACGGGTAGCCCGACAGGTCGGGCAGGCGGTCGAGGACGGTCACCGGGCGGGCGTCCTCGACCATGCCCGCGATGCGCTCCGCCGGGTACGCCGGGTCGATCGGCACGTAGGCCGCGCCCGCCTTGAGCACGGCCAGCACCGCGACCACCAGCTCCGCCGACCGCGGCAGCAGCAGCGCCACGAACTGCTCCGGCCCCGCGCCCTCGGCGACGAGGTGGTGCGCCAACCGGTTCGCCCGCTCGTCCAGCTCCCGGTAGGTCAGGGCCGAGCCGTCGAACGTCACCGCCACCGCGTCGGGCGTGCGCGCGGCCTGGGCGGCGAACACCTCCGGGATGGTCGTGGTGACCGTGCTGGTCGCGTCGCCGTTCCACGACCCGAGGACCTGCCGGCGCTCCTGTTCGGACAGCCACGGCAGCTCGCCGATCCGGCGCGTCGGGTCGGCGCCCAGCGCGTCGAGCAGGCGGGTGAGCCGGGCGCCCAGGGTCTCCACGGTGGCCGCGTCGAACAGGCGCGGGTCGTAGGTCAGCTCGACGTGCAGCGCCGAGTCCGCGTGCGCCCGCACGGTCAGCGGGAACGTCGTCGTGTCCAGCCCGTCGACCTCGCCGACCGCCGGCGCGTCACCGGACGGGGCCCGCACGGGGTAGTTCTCGAACGCCAGCAGGCTGTCGAACAGCCGCCCGCCCGCCCACGCCTGGACCTGCGCCAACGCCACGAAGTCGTGGCGGCGCGACTCGATCTGGGCGTCCTGGAGCCGTCGCAGCCAGGTCACGGCGTCGTCCAGCGGGTCCACCGACACCCGCGTCGGCACGGTGTTGATGAACATGCCGACGATGTCCTCGACCCCGGGCAGCTCCGCGGGCCGCCCGGACACGGTGGTGCCGAACACCACGTCCCGCTCGCCGGAGGTGCGGGCCAGCAGCAGCGCCCACGCGCCCTGGACCAGGGTG
This sequence comes from Saccharothrix sp. NPDC042600, assembly GCF_040647305.1. NCBI lineage: Bacteria > Bacillati > Actinomycetota > Actinomycetes > Pseudonocardiales > Pseudonocardiaceae > Saccharothrix > Saccharothrix sp. NPDC042600. Next base: position 9,071 of record NZ_JBEZBW010000067.1, read on the forward strand.
TTCACCGTCAGGCCGTGGGCGCGGGCCACCCCGTCGAGCCGGTCGACCGGCAGGTCCAGCACCACCTGGGCGGAGGACTCGGCGCGGTGCGCGTCGGCGGGCGGGCGGTCGTAGGGCAGGGGGGTGGGCGCGGTGAAGCCCGCCACCACGCCCCGCCAGTGCCGCTCGGCCGCCGCGTGGTCCTGCTCGCCCAGCCACGCCAGGTAGTCCCGGAACGGCCGCCGCGCGACCGGCGCGTCCCCGGCGTACTCGGCCAGCACCTCGCCGAACACCTGGGACGTGCTCCAGCCGTCCAGCAGCAGGTGGTGCGACGTCCACAGCACGTCCACCTCGGTGTCCGAGACGCGCCCGATCGTCAGGCGCATCAACGGCGCGCGGGTGAGGTCCAGGCCCGCTTCGGCGTCGCGGGCCACCAGGTCGTCGGTCACCGGCGCGAACTCGACCGGCACGACGACGTCGCGGCGCACCACCTGCACCGGCTCGTCCACGCCCTCCCACACCACGCTCGTGCGCAGCACGGGGGTGCGGTCCACGACCCGTTGCCACGCCCGCGCCAGCCGCTGCGGCGAGTCCACCCCGGACAGCCGGACGCGCAGCTGGTTGAAGTAGGCCGACCCGTCGTCCACCAGGCTGTGGAACAACATGCCGGTCTGCAACGGGGTGAGCGGGTAGACGTCCTCGACGTCCGGCGTCACGACCCGGTCCACCTGCTCCCGGGTGAGCCGGGCCAGCGGGAAGTCCGAAGGCGTGCGACCCCAGGACCCGGCGCAGTGCGCCACGATCCCGCGCAGCGCGTCCACCATCCGGTCGGCGAGCGCGCGCACGGCCTGCTCGGTGTCGGCCTCGGTCGAGTACTCCCAGTCCAGCACCAGCTCGCCGCCGGTCACCGCGGCCGTGATGTCCAGCGCGTTGGGCCGGACCAGGTCGTCGGGCACCTCGCGGCCGAGGTCGGTCTCGACCACGTCCTCGTCGAACCGGCCCAGGTAGTTGAAGCACACGCGGGGCAGCGGCCCGGACAACCGGCCGGTCTGCCGCAACGCGTCGTAGCTCAACCCCTTGTGCGGCACGGCGCGCAGCTGTTCCTTGACGGTCTTGAGCGCGTCGCCCCAGTCGGCGGGCAGGTCCAGCGCCACCGGGAACTGGGCGGTGAACCAGCCGACCGTGCGGGAGACGTCGGCCCCGGGGAACAGCTCCTCGCGGCCGTGGCCCTCCAGCGTCACCAGCACCCGGCCCGCGAAGGCCGCCGCCAACGCCGTCAGCAGCACGTCGTTGACCTGCGTCCGGTACGCCTCGGGCACGCGCTGCAGCAGGGCGTCGGTCTCCTCCCGGCCCAGCCGCACGCGCACGGTCCGCGCGCTGCCGGCGGTGGTGGGCAGGGGCTCCTCGGACGGGACCGCCCGCCAGTACGGCAGGGCGTCGTCCATCGCGCCCGCGCGGACGTGGGCGTCGAGGCGGTGCGCCCAGTCGGTGAACGGCAGGCTCTTGGGGCCCAGGTCGCCGCCGTCGTAAGCGGTCCGCAGGTCTTCCAGGACCACCCGCCAGGACACCGCGTCCACGACCAGGTGGTGCGCGGTGAGGAACAGCCTGCCGTCCCGGAACAGCACGGCCCGGAACAGCGGACCGCGCCGCAGGTCGAGGCTCTGCCGGGCCCGGGTGGCCTCGGCCGCGTGGTCGAGGGTGGCGGCGAGGTGCAGGACGTCGCCGGCCTCGCCGACCTCCTGCCGCCACTCGCCGTCCACCTCCACGAACCGCGTGCGCAGGGCTTCGTGGTGCGCCACCACGGCCTCCAGCGCCTGCCGCAGGCGGGGCACGACCACGTCGCCCCACTCCACCAGCACCGACATCGTGAAGTGCGCCAACGGCCCGTGCTCGGCGAAGAACCAGCGCTGGATCGGCGTCAGCGGCGCCGGACCGGTGAACGCCGGCGCGTCGGCGGCGTCCTCGGCCGCGGTGACCGCGAGCGCCAGGTCCGCGACCGTCTGCCGCAGGAACACGTCCTTGGAGGTCAGCCGCAGCCCGGCCTGCCGCGCCCGCGACACCACCTGCATGCTCAGGATCGAGTCGCCGCCCAGGCCGAAGAAGTTGTCCCGCGCGCCGACCCGCTCGACGCCCAGCACCTCGGCCCAGATCCGGGCCAGCTCCGCCTCCACCGGCGTGCGCGGCGGCACGTGCCCGGCGTCGGAGAACGTCGGCGCGGGCAGTGCCCGGCGGTCCACCTTGCCGCTCGGGGTCAGCGGGACCCCGTCCAGGGTGACGAACACCGACGGCACCATGTGCTCGGGCAGCCGGTCCTTGAGCCAGGCGGCGAGGTCGGTCGCGGCCCCGACGACGTAGCCGACGAGCCGGGTGTGACCGCCGTGCTCGCGCGGCACCACCACGGCCTGCCGCACGTCCGGGTGGGCCAGCAGCGCGGCCTCGACCTCGCCGGGTTCGACGCGGTAGCCCCGGACCTTCACCTGGTCGTCGGTGCGGCCCAGGTACTCCAGCTGGTCGCCGACCCAGCGGACCCGGTCGCCGGTGCGGTACATGCGCCCGCCGCCGAACGGGTCGGGCAGGAACCGCTGGGCGGTCAGGCCGGGGCGGTCGAGGTAGCCGCGGGCGACCTGCGGTCCGGCGACGAACAGCTCGCCGGGCACGCCCTCGGGCTGGGGGCGCAGGTCGGCGTCCAGCACGTAGGCGGTCAGGTTGCGCAGCGGTCGGCCGATGAGCGGCCGGTCGCCGGTGATCCGCGTGGACACGGCGTCCACCGTGGTCTCGGTGGGGCCGTAGAAGTTGTGGGCGCGGACGCCCGAGCGGGCCAGTTCCCGCCACAGCGCGGTGTCCAGGGCCTCGCCGCCGAGGGTGAGGATCTTCGGGGCGTGGGTGCCGGTGAGCAGGCCGGCGTCGAGGAGCTGCCGCGCGAACGGCGGTCCGGCGTCGACCAGGTCGATGCCGTGCACGCGGACGTAGCGCACGAACTCCGCCGGTTCCAGGCGGACGTCGTCGGTGATGACGTGCACCTCGTGCCCGTCGGCCAGCAGCACCAGGCCTTCCCACGACGTGTCGAACGTGAACACCGCGGACAGCGCGACCCTGAGGTGCTCGGTGGCGAAGTCGTCGCGGTGGTTGTGCAGGAGGTTGACCAGGTTGCGGTGCTCGACCACGACACCCTTGGGCGTGCCGGTCGAACCGGAGGTGTAGATGACGTAAGCCGCGTTGTCCGGTCGCAGGTCCACCCGCGGCCGGGTGTCCGGGCACGTCGTGAGGTCGGGCCACGAGTCGAGCACGACGGTCGGCGCGGCGTCGGCCAGCAGCACGTCGAGGCGTTCGGTGGGCAGGGCCGGGTCGATCGGCAGGTACACCGCGCCCGCCTTGTGCACGGCGAGGACTGCGACGACGGCGTCGGCCGACCGGGGCAGCCGCACCGCCACGGTCCGCTCGGGGCGCGCGCCCAGGCCGATCAGGTGGTGCGCCAACCGGTTCGCGCGCGCGTCCAGCTCGGCGAAGGTGAGCCGGTCGTCCCCGCAGACCAGGGCGGTCGCGTCGGGCGTGCGCGCGGCCTGCGCCTCGAACAGCGCGGGGAACGTCGTGTCCGGCACGTCCAGCGTGGGCCCGTGCGGCGAGGGCTCGTCCCCGAGCAGCAGGGACACCTCGCGCAGCGGGCGGTCCGGGTCGGCGGCGACCGCGGCCAGCAGCGCCACCAGGTGCCGGCACATCCGCTCGACGGTGGCCGCGTCGAACAGGTCGGTGCTGTACTCGACCGCGGCCAGCAGGTCGCCGCCGGACTCGCCGAACTCGAACGTCAGGTCGCACAGCGCCGACACCGTGGGCACCGCCAGCTCCTCGACCCGCAGGCCGGGCAGCTCGGGCACCTCGCTCGCCGTGTTCTGCACCAGGACCATCACGTCGAACAGGGCGTTGCGGCTCGGGTCCCGCTCGGGGCGCACCGCCTCCACGACCCGCTCGAACGGCACGTCCTGGTGGGCGAAGGCGTCCAGCACGGTCCGGCGCACGCCGGACAGGAACTCGTCGAACGTCCGGCTGCCGTCCACTGTGGACCGCAACACGAGCGTGTTGACGAACAGGCCCACCACGTCGTCCAGCTCGGCCCGGCCGCGCCCGGACACGGCGGTGCCCACCGCGATGTCGTCCTGGCCGGTGTAGCGGGCCAGCAACGCCTGGCAGGCCGCGACCAGGGTGGTGAACAGGGTGTCGCCGCGGCGCCGCGCGAGCTCCCGCAGCCCCGCCGACACCTCCGCCGGCACGGTGAACTCGTGCGCCGCGCCCGCGCCCGTGCGCACCGCCGGGCGGGGCCGGTCGGTGGGCAGCTCCACCACCGGCACGCCGGCCAGCCGGTCCGCCCAGTAGTCGACCGGCGGGTCTTCGCGCCAGGCCGTGTAGTCCACGTACTGCACGGGCAGCGGCGGCAGCTCCTGGCCCGCGTAGAGCGCGCCGAGGTCGCGCGCCAGCACACCGGTGGACCAGCCGTCGGTGACGATGTGGTGCAGGGTCAGGACCAGCACGTGGTCGTCGTCGGCCACGCGCACCAGCCGCGCCCGCACCAGCGGACCCTCGCGCAGGTCGAACGGCGTGCCGACCTCCTGTCGCAGCACGTCCTCCCACGAGCCGTGCTCGACCTCCACCGGCAGCTCGAAGGGCTCGTGCACGACCTGCACGTCGTCGTCGAACGTCGTGCGCAGCGACTCGTGCCGCGCGACGAGGCCGTTGAGCGCCCGGCGCAGGGCCGCGAGGTCCAGCGGTCCGCGCAGCCGCAGGGCGGTGGGGGTGACGTACTCCGTGCCGCCGGGTTCGAAGCGGTCCAGGAACCACAGCCGCCGCTGGGCGGGGGACTGGGGGTGGACGCCACCGCGCGGGATCACCGGGATGGCGTCCACCGCACTCAGACCGGCGATCGCTGTCGCGAGGCCGGACACCGTGGGGTGCTGGAAGAGGGCACGGGGGGACAGCTGCACGCCGAACGCCTCGCGCAACCGCGAGGTCACGCCGATGCTGAGGATCGAGTCGCCGCCGAGCGCGAAGAAGTTGTCGTCCGCGCCGACCCGGTCGAGCTTGAGCACGTCCGCCCAGATCGCGGCGATCGTGCGCTCGGCGGGTGTGCGGGGCTCCTGGAACCCGCCGCCGAACTCCGGCTCGGGCAGCGCCTTCTTGTCGAGCTTCCCGCTGGGCGACAACGGGAACGCCTCGACCGCGACCACCGCCGAGGGCACCATGTAGTCCGGCAGCGACGCCTTGAGGTGGTCGCGGGCGTCGGTCTCGGGCTCGCCGGTGACGTACCCGACGAGCCGGCCGGACCGCACGACCACGACGGCGTCGCGCACGCCGGGCACCTCGCGCAGCGCCGCCGCGACCTCGCCGGGCTCGACGCGGAAGCCGCGCAGCTTCACCTGGTCGTCGGCGCGCCCCAGGTAGTCCAGGACGCCGTCGAGCCAGCGGACCCGGTCGCCGGTGCGGTACATGCGCGCGCCGGGCGGGCCGAACGGGTCGGGCAGGAACCGCTGGGCGGTCAGGCCGGGGCGCCCGAGGTAGCCGCGACCGACCTGCGCGCCGCCCACGTACAGCTCGCCGGGCACACCGGGCGGCACCGGCCGCAGGTCGGCGTCCAGCACGTACGCCCGGGCGTTGTGCAGCGGGCGGCCGATGACCGGGTGGTCGCCGGCGACCCGGGTCGAGGCCGCGTCCACCGCGGTCTCGGTGGGGCCGTAGTAGTTGAAGCCGCGCACGCCCGAGCGGGCGATCCGCCGCCACAGCGCGGCGTCCACGGCCTCGCCGCCGAGCATGAGCTGCTCCAGGCCGGATTCCAGCAGCCCGGCGGCGACCAGCCGGTGCGCGTAGGACGGGGTGAGGTCCATCGTGCCCACGCGGTGGTCGCGGACGTAGGTCACCAGCCCGTCCGGGTCCAGGCGCAGCTCGTCGTCGATGACGTGCAGCTCGTGGCCGGCGGCGAGGAAGAGCAGGCCCTCCCAGGACGTGTCGAAGGAGAAGGTGGCGGTGAGCGCGAACCGGGTCCGCTCGCCCATCAGCTCGTGCCGGTTGGCGTAGAACAGGTTGGCCAGCTGCCGGTGCTCCACCACCACGCCCTTGGGCTTGCCGGTGGAGCCGGAGGTGTAGATGATGTAGGCCGCCTGCTCCGGCCGGAGCACCACGTCCGGCGCCTCGTCCGCGGGCGACAGCGTGGGCAGGGCGTCGAGCACGAACTTCGGCCGCGCGTCGTCCAGCAGCAGCTCGACGCGGTCGGCGGGCAGCGTCGGGTCGATCGGCAGGTAGACCGCGCCGGCCTTGAGGATGCCCAGCAGCGCCACGACGACGTCGGCCGACCGCGGCACCCGCACGGCCACCACGTCCTCCGCCCCGACGCCCTCGGCCCGCAGGTGGTGCGCCAGGGCGTTGGCGCGGGCGTCCAGCTCGGCGAAGGTCAGCGACCGGTCGCGGAAGACCAGCGCGGTGGCGTCGGGCGTGCGCCGGGCCTGCTCGGCGACCACGTCGGGGTAGAGCGTGCCCGGGGTGGGCAGGGCGGTCCGGTTCCACTCGACCAGCACGCGGTGCTCGTCCTCGGGGGTGAGCCACGGCAGGTCGGCGATCCGCGCGTCCGGCCGGTCGACCAGGTCGCGCACCAGGTCGCGCAGCCAGCCGGCGAGGCGGCGCGCGGTGGCCGCGTCGAACAGGTCGGGGTCGTAGGCCAGGTCCAGGTCCAGCCGCCGCGACCCGGCCGCGGTCAGGGTGAGGGGCAGGGTGGTGTTGTCCACCGTGTCCACCTCGACCACGCGCGGGCCGTCGCCGGACTGGTCGAACGGGTAGTTCTCGAACACCACCACGCTGTCGAACAGCCGCGTGCCCAGCCACGACTGGATCTCCGCCAGGGAGGTGTGGTCGTGGCGGCGGGCCTCGCCCTGGGCCGCCTGGAGGTCGCGCAGCCACGCCGCGACCCGCGCCGACGTGTCCACCGCCACCCGCGTGGGGACGGTGTTGATCAGCATGCCGACCATGTCCTCGACGCCGGGCAGTTCCGCCGGCCGCCCGGACACCGTGCTGCCGAACACCACGTCCCGCTCGCCGGAGACCCGGGACAGCAGCAGCGCCCACGCGCCCTGGACGACCGTGTTCACCGTCAGCCCGAGCCGTTGCGGCGCGTCGCCGAGGTCCACGGCGACCAGCACCGACTCGGTCGACTCCGCCCGGTGCGCCTCGGCCGGCGGCCGGTCGAACGGCAGCGGCGTCGGACCGTCCACATCGGACAGCACGTGTCGCCAGTACGGCTCGGTGTCGCCCTGCTCGGCCAGCCAGCCCAGGTAGTCCCGGAACGGCCGGCGGGTCGGCACGCGCGCGGGCGTGCCCGTGGTGATCGCCCGGTAGTGCTCCAGGACCTCGGTGAACACCTGCCCGGTGCTCCAGCCGTCCAGCACGACGTGGTGGGAGGTCCACACGACCTCGACCCGGTCGCCGCCCAGCGGTGTGACCGCCACCCGCAGCAGGGGCGCGGTGTCCAGCGAGATCTCGCCGTCGGCGGGCAGCGCCACGTCCCGGTGCACCACCTGCACCGGCTCGGCCAGGCCGTCCCACACGATCGACGTGCGCAGGACCGGTGTGCGGTCCACGACCCGTTGCCACGCCCGCCGCAGGGCGTCGGGGTCGGTGACGCCGTCGAGGACCAGCCGCACCCGGTCCACGTACGCGCCGGGCTCGACCAGGCTGTGGAACACCATGCCGGCCTGCAACGGCGTCAGCCGGTAGACGTCCTCCACGTCCGGCCCGGCGATGCGGTCCACCTGCTCCTGGGTCAACCGCGCCAACGGGAAGTCCGACGGCGTCCGGCCGCCCGCGCCGGGCTCGGCGCAGTGCGCCACGATCTCCCGCAACGCCGCCACGACCCGCTCCGCGAGCCGCCGCACGGTGCCCCCGTCGTGGACGTTCGCCGAGTAGTCCCAGCGCAGGGCCAGTTCGCCGTTCTCGACCAGCCCGGTCACGTCGAGCAGGTGCGGCCGGTCGCGGTCGGGGGCCACGTCGCCGGAGGCCGGCTCGCGGCGCGCCCGGACCAGGTCGCCGCCGGTCACGTCGAACCGGCCGTGGTAGTTGAACGACACGTCCGGCAGCCCGGTCAGGCCCAGGGCTTCGTAGCTCAGCCCCTTGTGCGGCACCGCCCGCAGGGCCTCCTTGACGGTCTTGAGCGTGCGGCCCCAGTCGGCGCTGGTCTCCAGCACCACCGGGAACTGCGTGGTGAACCAGCCGACCGTGCGCGAGAGGTCCGCGTCGAACAGCTCCTCGCGGCCGTGGCCCTCCAGGGCGACGCTCACCGCGTCGCGCCCGGTCCACTCCGCGAGCGCCCGGCCGAGCGCGCTCAGCAGCACGTCGTTGACCTGCGTCCGGTACACCGGCGGCACGTCGCGCAGCAGGGCGTCGGTGGTCGCGCGGTCCAGCCGCACGGTCACCGACCGGGTGGACCCGACCGTGTTGGGCCCGGACCGGTCCACCGGCAGCGCCGCCGGCTCGGGCAGCGACCGCCAGTGCTCCAGCGCGTCGGCCAACCCGCCCTGCCGCACGTGCTCGTCCAGGCGGTGCGCCCAGTCGGTGAACGACGTGCCGACCGGGTCGAGCGCCTCGCCCCGGTACGCCTTCTCCAGGTCCTCCAACAAGATCCGCCACGACACGCCGTCGACCACCAGGTGGTGCGCGACCAGCAGCAGCGCCGGCCGGTCACCGGGGAAGAACACCGCCCGCACCAGCGGCCCGCGCTCGACGTCCAGCGACCGCCGGGCCTCGACCGCCGCCGCCTCGACGTCCGCCGCCTCGACGTCCGGGCAGACGGTGAACACCTCGGCCCCGGCGGGCGCGACCTCCTGCGCCCAGCCGTCGCCGACCCGCCGGAACCGCAGCCGCAGGGCGTCGTGGTGGTCCACCACCGCGCGCACGGCCGCGCGCAACGCGGTCCCGTCCACCGCCGGGTCGAGTTCCACCAGCAGCGACATGGTGAAGTGCGCCAACGGCCCGTGCCCGGCGAAGAACCACCGCTGGATCGGCGTCAGCGGCGCGGGACCGGTGAAGACCCGCGCCGGCGCGGCGGCCTCCCCCTCGCCCGCGACCAGGGCCAGCTCGGCGATCGTCTGGTGGCGGAACACGTCCCGCGAGGTCAGCCGCAGCCCGGCCTGGCGGGCCAGCGACACCAGCCGGATGGACAGGATCGAGTCGCCGCCCAGGGTGAAGAAGTTGTCGTGCACGCCGACCCGCTCGGCGCCCAGCACCTCGGCCCAGATCCGGGCCAGCTCGGCCTCCGCCGGCGTGCGCGGGGCGACGACCTCGCCGGCCGCGCGGGCCCGGGGCGCCGGCAGCGCGGCCTTGTCCAGCTTCCCGTTGGGCGTCAACGGGATGCGGTCCAGCTCCACGAACGCCGACGGGATCTGGTAGTCCGGCAGCAGCCGCTTGAGGTGGTCGCGCAGGTCGGTCGGCGACTCGGCGACGACGTAGGCGACCAGCCGGGTGTGGCCGTCGTCGGCGCGGGCCACCACCGCGGCCTCGCGGACGTCGGGGTGGGACAGCAGCGCGGCCTCGACCTCGCCGGGCTCGATGCGGTGGCCCCGGATCTTGACCTGGTCGTCGGTGCGGCCCAGGTACTCCAGCCGGTCGCCGACCCACCGGACCCGGTCGCCGGTGCGGTACATGCGCGACCCGGGCTCGCCGAAGGGGTCGGCGAGGAACCGCGACGCGGTCAGGCCCGGCCGGTCGAGGTACCCGCGCGCGACCTGCGGCCCGGCGAGGTACAGCTCACCGGGCACGCCCTCCGGCTGCGGCTGGAGGTTGGGGTCGAGCACGTACGCCGTCATGTTGCGCAGCGGACGGCCGATCACCGGGCGGTCGCCCTCGACCAGCGTGGACACCGCGTCCACCGTGGTCTCGGTGGGCCCGTAGAAGTTGTAGGCGCGGGTCGGCGACGCCGCCAGCTCCCGCCACAGCGCCGGGCCCAGCGCCTCGCCGCCCAGCATGAGCACCTTCGGCCGGTGCGGGCCGTCGAGCAGCCCGGCGGGCAGCAGTTGCTGCACGTAGGACGGGGTGAGGTCGAGGAAGTCGATCCGGTGCTCGCGCACGTAGGCCACCAGCGCGGTCGGCTCCAGCCGGACCTCGTCGGTCAGGACGTGCAGCTCGTGGCCGTCGGCCATGAGCACCAGGCCCTCCCACGACGTGTCGAACGAGAACACGGCCGTGAGCGCGACGCGCAGGGGCTGCGACGCGAAGTCGTTGCGGTGGTTGACCAGCAGGTTCACCAGGTTCCGGTGCTCGACCACGACGCCCTTGGGCGTGCCGGTGGACCCGGAGGTGTAGATGACGTAGGCGGCCTGGTCCGGTCTGATCCGGACCTTCGGCGGCGTGTCGGGCAGGCCGGTCGTGTCCACCGGGCCGTCCAGCACCCGCACCGCGCCCGAGTCCGTGACCAGGTGCGCCTTGCGCCGCTCCGGCAGCGACGGGTCCACCGGCAGGTACACCGCGCCGGCCTTGAGCACGCCCAGCACCGCCACCACGGCGTCCACCCCGCGCGGCAACGACAGCGCGACCACCTGCTCGGGCCGCACGCCGTCGGCCACCAGCCGGTGCGCCAGCCGGTTCGCCCGCGCCTCGACCTCGGCGTAGGTCAGCACGTCGTCCCCGCACACCAACGCGGTCGCGTCGGGCGTCCGGGCGGCCTGCGCCTCGAACAGCGCCGGGAACGTGGTGTCCGGGACCTCCGCCGCCGGGCCGTGCGGCGAGGGCTCGTCGCCCAGCAGCAGCGGCACCTCGGCCAGCGGCCGGTCCGGCTCGGCGACCACGCGGGCGAGCAGGATCAGCAGGTGGCGGCACAGCCGCGCGACCGTCGCGGCGTCGAACAGGTCGGTGCTGTACTCGACCAGGCCCTGGATGCCGTCGCCGGTCTCGGCGAAGTCCACGCTGAGGTCCCAGTTCGCGTGCCGCCGGGTGAGCGGGTGCTCGGTGACCTCCAGGCCGGGCAGGGCGGGCAGCGCGGTGCCGGCGTTCTGCATCACGACCATGACGTCGAACAGCGGCGTGCGGCTCGGGTCGCGCGGCACGCCCAGGGCCTCCACGACCTTGTCGAACGGGGCTTCGTCGTGCGCGAACGCGTCCAGCACGCCCATGCGGGTCCCGGCGAGCAGGTCGGCGAACGACCGGGCGGTGTCCACGGTGGAGCGCAGCACGATCGTGCCGACGAAGAACCCGACCAGCCGCTGGAGTTCGGGCCGGTTGCGGCCGGTGGTCACGGTGCCCACGGCGATGTCGTCCTGGCCGGTGTAGCGGGCCAGCAGCGCCTGGCACGCGGTGAGCAGCACGGTGAACAGGGTCGTCTCGTGCGTGCGGGCCAGCTCCGCCAGCCGCGAGGCCAGCAGCGGCGGCACGGTGAACTCGTGCGTCGCGCCGGCCGACGAGCGTTCCGCCGGGCGCGGCCGGTCGGTGGGCAGGTCCAGCGGCGTCACGCCGGCCAGCCGGTCGCGCCAGTAGTCCAGGTCGGCCGGCCGGTCCTGTTGCCACACCGCGTAGTCGCCGTAGCGCAGGTCGGTCGGCGGCAGCGCCTCGCCCCGGTACAGCGCGCCCAGCTCCTCGGTCAGCACGCCGAGCGACCAGCCGTCCACGACGATGTGGTGGGAGGTCAGCAGCAGCACGTGGTCACCGGCGTGCCGGACCAGCAGCGCCCGGAACACCGGCCCGTCCGCCAGGTCGAACGGCCGCTCCACCTCGGCGCGCAACGCGGCGTCGAGGTCGTCGGCGTCCACCACCGGGACGTCCAGGCGCACGTCGCGCACGACCTGCGCCGGCTCGCCGTCCACCTCGGGGAACGTGGTGCGCAGCGACTCGTGCCGCCGCACCAGCTCCCGCAGCGCCGCGGTCAGCCGGTCCACGTCCAGCTCGCCGCGCAGCCGCAGCGCCAGCGCGGTGTTGTAGTCGGTCGGCGCCACCTGGTGCAGGAACCACAGCCGGCGCTGGCCCGCCGACAGCGGGAACGGCCCGTCGTGCCCGGCGCGCGGGATCACGTCGGCGGGGGCGGCGCGGCCCGCGAGCCGCTTGCGCAGGCGCTCCCGCAGGTGTGCGGGCAGTGCGGAGATGCGGTCTTCCCTGGAGGTCGTCATGGCTCACGCTTCCCGGTCGGCGAGGGCTTCGAGGTCGGCCAGCACGAGTTCCTCGACCAGGCCGGCGAGGTGGGACACGGTGCGGGCGGTCAGCACGTCGCGTGGTGACAGGTCCACGTCGAAGGCCGCCTTGGTCCGGGACGTGATGCGCAGGCTGCGGATGGAGTCGCCGCCCAGCGCGAAGAAGCTGTCCTCCACGCCCACCCGGTCCACGTCGAGCACCTCGGCCCAGATCTCGGCGATGGCCCGCTCGGTCTCGGTGCGCGGGGCCACGTACTCGGTGGAGGTGACCGCGTCGCGCTCGGGCGCGGGGAGCGCGGCGCGGTCGAGCTTGCCGTTGGCGTTGAGCGGCAGCCGGTCCAGCGCCACGTACGCCGCGGGGACCATGTAGTCGGGCAGCGCGGCCGAGGCGTGCTCGCGCAGGTCCGCCACGGCCACGTGCCCGTCGGGCACGTAGTAGGCGACCAGGCGTTCGTCCACCGCGAGCACGACGACCTGCGCGACCGCGGGGTGCGCCGCGAGGACGGCCTCGATCTCGCCCAGCTCGACGCGGAACCCGCGGATCTTCACCTGGTGGTCCGCGCGGCCCAGGCAGTGCAGCGTCCCGTCGCGCCAGACGCCGAGGTCGCCGCTGCGGTACATGCGCTCGCCCGGCGCGCCGAACGGGTTGGCCACGAACCGGGACGCGGTCAGGCCCGGCCGGTCGAGGTAGCCCCGGGCGAGGCCGGGGCCGGCCACGTACATCTCGCCGACCACCCCGGGCGGCACCGGTTCGAGGTCTTCGTCGAGCACGTAGACCCGCAGGTCGGGCATCGGGACGCCGATCGAGCCGTCGGCCACCGTGTAGGTGACGTGCACGGTCGTCTCGGTGATGCCGTACATGTTGATCATGGTCCCGGCGCCGCGCCAGTCCTTGGTCTTGTCCAGGTCCAGCGGCTCGCCCGCGAAGATCACCCGCTCCACGTCCGGCTGCTCGGGGATGAGCTGGTAGAACGCCGACGGCGTCTGGTTGAGCACCGTCACGCCCTCCTCCCGGACCAGCCGGGCGAACTCGCGCGGCGACCGGGAGGTCTCGTAGGACACGACGACCAACCGCCCGCCGTGCAGCAGCGCGCCCCACAGCTCCCACACCGACACGTCGAACGCGTAGCTGTGGAACAGGGGCCAGACGTCGTTCTCGTCGAACCCGTACCAGTGCCGGGTGGCGGCGAACAGCCGGATGACGTTGCTGTGCGGGATCACCACGCCCTTGGGCTTGCCGGTCGAACCGGACGTGTAGATCACGTACGCCGAGTTCTCCGGGTGCAGCTCCACGCGCGGCGCGGTCGTCGGGTACCCGGACAGGTCGGGCAGCCGGTCCAGCACGACCACGGGTTTGCCGTCGGCGATCGTGCCCGCGATGCGCTCGGCGGGGTAGGCCGGGTCGATCGGCAGGTACGCCGCGCCGGACTTCAGCACGCCGAGGACGGCCACGACCAGGTCCGCGGTCCGCTCGAACAGCAGGGCCACCAGGCGCTCCGGGCCCGCGCCCGCCGCGACGAGGTGGTGGGCCAGCCGGTTGGAGCGCTCGTCCAGCTCCCGGTAGGTCAGGTGCTCTCCGGCGAAGCTGACCGCGATCGCGTCGGGCGTGCGGGCGGCCTGCGCGGCGAACCGCTCGGGGATGGTCGTGGTGACCGGGAACTCGGCGTCGCCGTTCCAGTCCACCAGCACCTGCCGGCGCTCGGCGTCGGACAGCCACGGCACGCGCGCCACCGGCCGCTCGGGGTCCTCGGCCAGCCCGACCAGCAGCGCCTTGAGCCGCTCGCCCAGCCGCTCGACGGTCGCGGCGTCGAACACCGCGGGCTCGTAGCCCAGCAGGACGCCCAGCCGCTGCGACGGGTACACCGTGGCGCTGAGCGGGAAGCTCGTGGTCTCCACGGCCTCGATCTCGCGCAGCCCCATCCCGTCACCCAGTTCGACGGGGTAGTTCTCGAACACCACCGCGCTGTCGAACAGGTCCACCCCGTCGGCCACCGCGCTCCACGCCTTGAGCCGGGTCAGCGGCACGTGCTCGAACCGCCGCGACTCCGCCTGCGCGGCTTGGAGCCCCCGCAGCCAGGCCACCACCGGCCGCGTGCCGTCCACCGCCACCCGCACCGGCAGCGTGTTGATGAAGATGCCCGTGATGGCGTCCGCGCCCGGCAGGTCCGCCGGCCGCCCGGACACGGTCGCGCCGAAGCACACGTCCCGCTGCCCCGACGACCGCGCCAGCAGCAACGCCCACGCGGCCTGCACCATCGTGTTCACGGTCAGGCCGTGGGTGCGGGCGAACGCGTAGAGCCGGTCCGACTCCTCGGCCGACAACGCGACCGCGTGCCGCTCCGACGACGCCGCCGGTCCCGCCGCGGGCCGGTCGGCCGGCAGCGGCGTCGGCGAGTCGAACGTGCCCAGCACCTCCCGCCAGTGGCGCTCGGCGGCCTGCTCGTCCTGCGCCGCGAGCCACGCCACGTAGTCCCGGAACGGCCGGCGCTCGGCGGGCTCGCCCAGCACGTCCGACAGCACCTGGAAGACGCTCCACCCGTCCAACAGCACGTGGTGGAACGTCCACACCACCCGCACGGTCTCCGGCGCGAGCCGGACCACGGCCACCCGCATCAGCGGCGGCACGGACAGGTCGATGCCCAGCGCCCGGTCCTGCTCCAGGAACACCCGCAGCCGCTCGGCGCGCGCGTCCTCGTCCAGGTCGCTCCAGTCCAGGAACGTGAACGGCACCTCGGCGTGCTCGTGCACCACCTGCAGCGGCTCGGGCACGTCCTCCCACAGCACGCTCGACCGCAGCACCGGCGTCCGGTCCACCACCCGCTGCCAGGCGCGGGCGAAGGCCGCCGAGTCGGGCACCCCGTCCACCAGGAACGTGATCTGCTGGAAGTACACGCGGGCGTCCGACCCGCCGAGGCGACCGCGCTCGCCCAGGCCGTGGAAGACCATGCCCGCCTGCATCGGCGTGAGCGGGTAGGCGTCCTCGCCGGTGATCCGGTCCACCTGCTCCTGGGTCAGCCGCGCCAGCGGGAAGTCCGACGGCGTCCGGCCGCCCGCGCCCGGGGCGGCGCAGTGGGCGATGACCGCGCGCAGCGCCGCCGCGTAGGACTCGGCCAGCCGCGCCACGGTGGACTCGTCGTGCACGGCCGCGCTGTAGTGCCAGGCGACCTCCAGCCGCCCGTCCTGCACCCGGCCGACCACGTCGAGCAGGTGCGGGCGGGGCATGTCGGGGTCGGCGGTCAGGTCGAGGTCGCGCTGCCCGCCGCCCCACCGGCCGATGTAGTTGAAGCCCACGGCCGGGTCGCACGCGGGGCCGCCGGCGAGCCGGCGCAGCGCCCCGTAGCCGATCCCGCGCCGCGGGACGGCCCGCAACCGCTCCTTCACCGACTTCAGGGCCGCGCCCCACTCGCGCGGCACGTCCAGCGCCACCGGGTAGACCGAGGTGAACCAGCCGACCGTGCGGGACAGGTCGATGTCGGCGAACAGCTCCTCGCGGCCGTGGCCCTCCAGGTCCACCACGACCCGGTCGCGACCGGTCCAGTCGGCCAGCACCCGGCCCAGCGCGGTCAGCAGCACGTCGTTGACCTGCGTCCGGTACACCTCCGGCACGTCGCGCAGCAGCGCGGTGGTGTCCTCTTCGGACAGTCGGACGGTGACTTCCCGCTCGGTGGCGTAGGTGTTGGCGCCCCGGCGGTCGGTGGGGACGTCCCCGCCGGTGACGGCGGCCCAGTGCGCGAGTTCGTCGTCGAACCCGCCGGCGCGGGTGTGCCCGGCCAGCCGGCGCGCCCAGTCCAGGTACGACGTGGTCTTGCGGCCCAGCGGTTCCCGCCGCAACGCGGTCACCAGGTCCTCGGCCAGGATGCGCCACGACACCACGTCCACGACCAGGTGGTGCGCGGTGAGCCGGACCGACCGCGGACCGACGAGTTCCCCGCGCAGCAACGGGTCCGGGCCGCCGACCGGCCGGTTGACCTGCCGGTCCGCCTCGAACCGCATCCGCAGGGCGTCGTGGTGCTCGACCAGCGCGGCGACGGCGTCGGCCAGGTCCGCCTCGGTGACGGCGAAGTCCAGGTCCACCACCAGGGACTGCTCGAACAGCCGGGAACCGGTGCCCAGGAACCACCGCTGGATCGGGGTGAGCGGCGCGTCGCCGGTGACCGGGCCCTGGTCGGCGTCGGGCGGCAGGTCGCGGGTGACGTGCGGCGCGAGCGCGGCGACGGTCTGGTGGGCGAAGATGTCCCGCGAGGTCAGCACGAGCCCGGCCGCGCGGGCCCTGGTCACCACCTGGATGCCCAGGATGGAGTCGCCGCCCAGCGCGAAGAAGTTGTCCCGCACGCCGACCTTCGGCGCGCCCAGCACCTCGGCGAACACGTCCGCCAGCACGGCCTCGGTGGGCGTGCGGGGCGCGACGTACCCGTCGGACTCGCGCGGCGGCGCGGGCAGGTCGGCGCGGTCGAGCCGGTGCAGCCCGACGAAGGTGGCCGGGATCGCGTGCGCGGGCAGGGTCTGGCCGGCGAAACCCTTGAGGGCGGCCGGGTTCACCGGCGGCGCCACGTAGGCGACCAGGCGGCCGTCCACCGGGACCACGACGGCGTCGGCCACCTCGTGGTGCCGCTTGAGGGTCTCCTCCACCTCGGCGAGGTCCACCCGCAGGCCGCGGACGCGCACGGCGTCGTCGGGCGGGAAGTCCAGCTCCACCAACGACCTCAGCGGCCGGTCGGGGTGCGCCACGACGTCGTGGAGGAGCCGGTCGAGGTCCTCGGCGAGGCGCTCGACGGTCTCGGCGTCGAACAGGTCGGTGTTGTACTCGACGGTCAGCGTGAGCGAGTCGTCGCGCGGCCAGAACTCGACCACCAGGTCGAACCGGGCGTGCGGGCGGGGCAGGTCGTGCTCGGCCAGCGCCAGCCCGCCGAAGTCCGCCCGCTCGACCAGGGGTTGCTGCAACGCCACGACCGCCTGG
Organism: Saccharothrix sp. NPDC042600; assembly: GCF_040647305.1. Lineage (NCBI taxonomy): Bacteria > Bacillati > Actinomycetota > Actinomycetes > Pseudonocardiales > Pseudonocardiaceae > Saccharothrix > Saccharothrix sp. NPDC042600. Next base: position 26,150 of record NZ_JBEZBW010000067.1, read on the forward strand.
ACCAGGGGAGTGCGGCTCGGGTCGGGCTCGACGCCCAGCTCGGCCACCAGCCGGTCGAACGGCACGTCCTCGTGCTCGAACGCCTCCACGACGGTGCCGCGGACCTGGTCGAGGAACGCGGTGAACGGCAGGTCCGGGTCCACCCACGAGCGCAGGACGAGCGTGCGCACGAAGAACCCGACCGCGCGCTCCAGGTCGGCGTGGTCGCGGCCGGAGGTGACGGTGCCGACGGCGATGTCGCGTTGCCGGGCCCGTGCGGACAGCAGCACCTGCACGGCGGCGGTCAGCGTGGTGAACAGGGTGGCGTCGTGCGCCCGGCCCACGGCGGTGAGGCGGTCCACCAGGTCGCGGGGCAGCGGGCGGCGGTGGACCGCGCCGGCGGTGGTGCGCAGGGCCGGGCGGGGCCGGTCGGTGGGCAGGTCGAGCGCTTCCAGCCCGGCCAGCCGCTCGACCCAGTAGGCGGCGTCCTGGTGCGGGCGGTCGGCGTCCCAGACCGCGAAGTCCGGGTACTGGGCGGTGGGCGCGGCCGGCTCGACGCCCGCGTAGAGGTCGGCCAGCTCGTCCACCAGCACGGCCACCGACCAGCCGTCGGTGACGATGTGGTGCTGCACCAGGACCAGGACGTGGTCCTGCGGGCCGAGGGGCTTGAGCACCGCGCGGGTCAGCGGGCCGCGCCGCAGGTCGAACGGCGCGCACAGCTCGCGCTCGTCCCCGACGACCAGCGGGATGGTGCCGTGGTCCGCGACCACCTGCACCGGCTCGCCGTCCACCACGTCGAACGTCGTGCGCAGGGCGGCGTGGCGTCGCGCCAGCGCGTCCAGCGCGGCCTCCAGGCGGGACACGTCCAGGGGCCCGGTCAGCCGCAGGCCCACGCCGGTGTTCTGCTCGGCGGTGCCGTCGAGGGAGAACAGCCGGCGCTGCGCGGGGGACAGCGGCAGCGGTCGGTCGTGCGGGACGCGGGGGATCGGGGTGCGCGTGGGCAGCACGGCGGCCAGCGCCTCGACCGTCCGGTGCTCGAACATGGCCGCGACCGGCAGGCCGCCCAGCCGGGCCAGCGCCCGCACGGCCAGGATCGAGTCGCCGCCGAGGGCGAAGAAGTCGTCGTGCGCGCCGACCAGGGGGACGCCCAGGACCTCCTGCCAGGCCTGGGCCACCCGCCGCTCGGCGTCCGTGCGGGGCGCGACGAAGTCCTCCGGGGCCGTGCCGACGACGGGCGCGGGCAGCGCGTCGCGGTCGAGCTTGCCGTTGGGGGACAGGGGGAAGGTGTCCAGCGCGACGAACGCCGACGGCACCAGGTAGTCCGGGAGCGTGGCGGCCAGGTACTCGCGCAGGCCCTCGACCTCGCCCACCACGTAGGCCACGAGCCGCTTGGGCTCGTCGCGGGCGACGACGACGGCCTGCCGCACCGCCGGGTGCTCGCGCAGCAGCGCCTCCACCTCGCCCGGCTCGACCCGGAACCCGCGGATCTTCACCTGGTGGTCGGCGCGGCCCACGAACGCCAGCTCGCCGTCCGGGGCGCGGCGCACCACGTCGCCGGTGCGGTACATGCGCGACCCGGGCGGGCCGAACGGGTCGGCCACGAACCGGGCCGCGGTCAGGCCGGGCCGGCGCAGGTAGCCCCGCGCCAGGCCCACGCCGGTCACGTACAGCTCGCCCTCTTCGGCCGGGCGCAGCTCGTCGTCCAGCACCCGGACCTCGGTGCCGGGGATCGGCCGGCCGATGGGTGGCGCGCCGCCCGGCTCCAGCGGCCCACTCCAACTGGTGACGACGGTGGACTCGGTGGGGCCGTAGGCGTTGACCATGGTCCGGCCGGGGGCCCACCGGGCCACCAGGTCGGGCGCGCACGCGTCACCGCCGACGACGAGGCAGCGGAAGGTGGGCAGCGGCCGGTCCGGGACGGTCGCGAGCGCCACCGGCGGGATGAGGGCGTGGGTCACGCCGAACCCGTCGATGACGTCCGCGAGCTGCTCGCCCAGCAACGGGCCGGGCGGCGGCACGACCAGGGCCGCGCCGGCCGGCAGCGCCATGCACAGCTCCAGCACGGACGCGTCGAAGCTGGGGGAGCTGAACTGCAGGACGCGGTCGCCGGGCCGCACGTCGAAGTGCGCGATCTCGGCGCGCGCGAACGCGGGCAGACCCCGGTGCGTCACCACCACGCCCTTGGGCCGCCCGGTGGAGCCGGAGGTGTAGATGACGTAGGCGGGGGAGTCGGGGTGGATCGGCACACCGGGGTCGGTGTCGGGCTGCCCGTCGGTGTCCAGGGGGCCGTCGAGGACGAGCAGCGGTTCGGCGTCGGCGAGCATGAAGTCGATGCGCTCGGCCGGGTAGGCGGGATCGACCGGCAGGTAGGCGGCGCCGGTCTTGAGCACGGCGAGCCGGGCGACGACGTTGTCCACCGACCGGGGCAGGGCGATCGCCACCACCCGCTCCGGTCGGGCGCCCTTGGCCAGCAGCAGGTGCGCCAGGCGGTTGGCGCGCGCGTCGAGTTCGCGGTAGCTCACCGCGCCCTCGGCGCAGACCACGGCGGGGGCCTCGGGGGTTCGGGCGACCTGCTCGGCCACGAGTCTCGGCAGGTTTTGGGCAGACGTCATCGCGAGCGGAACCTTTCTGGGGGATTCGGGGAGCAGCGGGCGCCGCCTTACCCGCTTTTACTGGGGTCCAAACGTGTTTTTCAGACCATTTCCGGGACCTGCCGCCGGGCGAGCCGGCCGCCGATCTGGATCCACTCGATCGACCCGCGCTGGGGGTCCCGCAGGAAACGGCCCGTCTGGCTGGTGTCGCCCGTGTCGGAATCACGCATCGCGAACACCAGCCCGTCGAACAACGACAGGTCCGCGAACGGCTCGCCGTCCACCGTGAGCTCCAACTCTTCGCAGTCGGCCGGTCGCACCTTGTATTCGGTGTCGCCGTTGCGGAACCGGCCCGCGCACTCCGGCGGGGGCGGGATCCGGCGGCGCAGCGCGCGGAATCCGTCGTAATCGGCGACCGGCAGGCCGGCCTCGGCCAATTCGGGCACCAGGTCGCGCCACAGCGCGAAGCCGCTGCTGCCGTTGGTGGTCAGCGCGACCACGGTGCCGTCGTCGGGGTTGATCCGCAGGTGGCAGGAGGTGCCGTCGGCGGTGCCGTCGTGGCCCACCCACACCGCGCCGTCCCGCTCGTAGAGGGCGAGGCCCAGCCCCCAGCCGTCGGCCATGCCGAACGGCTCCGCGTGCCGCACCGGCGCGCGCATCAGGTCGAGGTCGTCGGGGTCCACCAGGGTCGGCGGCGCGCCCGCGAGCATCCGCCCGAACGTCACCAGGTCGGTGGCGCTGGCCGCCAGCGCGCCCGCCGGCGCGTCCACCAGGGCCAGCGACTGGCGCACCGGGACGACCCGTTTCAGCGCGGCGTTGACGGCGTGGCCCGGCACCGCGGCGCGGTCGGTGTCGGGCCCCACGGTGAACCGCGGGCGCAGGCCCAGCGGGCGCAGCAGCACCGCGTCCACCGCCTCCCACCAGGACATCCCGGTCGCCTGCTCGATGAGGTGGCCGACCAGGACGTAGCCGATGTTGGAGTAGGAGAAGCCCGCGCCGGGGCGGTGCAGCGGCACCAGCGTGCGGCACGCCTCCAGGGCGTGGCGGCGCAGCGAGGTGCCGTGGACGTCGTCGGGGTCGGACGGCAGGCCGCCGGTGTGGCTGAGCAACTGGCGCAGCGTGAGGGGCAGGCCGACGTCGGGCAGCGGCGCGTCGAGGTCGAGGTCGCCGTCGGAGACCAGGGCCATGGCGACGGTCGCGGTGAAGGTCTTGGTGATCGACCCGATGGGCACGGCCGCGTCGGGGGGAAGGCCGACGGCGGTGGTCCACAGCCCTTCACCGGGGCGGTGCACGGCGAGCTGCGCGCCGGGCACGAGGTGCTCGTCGACGAGGCCGACTAATCGACGGGCGATCTGTTCGCGGTTCATCGATCCGATCCTTTGTGCGAATGGACCATTTGGTCGCGGACCTACGTTGACGGCCGTTCCGGGAGCCACGCGACCGCCAAACGGAGCATCTGCCGAATTAAGATTCCCCGGTTTCTGCGGAAGTAACCGGCCGTTTCCGGCGGCGCCTCCCCATTTCACTCGAACGGCCTGGTTTGGACTGGCCGGTTCCGTAAGTGCCGGGGCGTATGTGAGGTCTATTCGCACTCGGGGGGAAACCCGGCGCGGGGGTGTCCACTGGATGGACTCGCGAAGTATATTTCACGGTGTTGGACAGTGTTACCGAAGAAATGCGGCCACAGGCGTAACCTTCCGGCATCGGTCGTCGTTTGTGGTTACTCGCCGGTCGGGTTGTCGGTGTGCGCGGCGGGCGCTTCTGCGGGTTGCGCGACGTGCAATGTGTTCGGCTCGTCGGCGCGTGATGAGCCGGCGCGTGGGGGTGCGGTCAGCCCGCGTGCGGTGTGCGGCCGATCGGCGCGCGGTGTGCGCGGCCGGGTGTTACGCGTCGGCGGCGCGGGTGCGGCGGTAGTGGCGGGCGGCTCGGACGCGGTTGCCGCAGCCCGGCGAGCACCACTCGCGGCGCGGGTGGTCCTTGACGAAGTACAGGACGCAGCCCGGGGCGTAGCAGGCGCGCAGCAGGGCGTGGTCCGGACCGGTGAACAGCTCGACCGCCTCCGCCGCGGTGGCGGCGAGGACCTCGGCGGGTCGGCCGGCGGTGTCCGTGGTGGTCCGGCGGACCAGGTCGCCGTCCTCGACGGTGAGCTGCGGCCAGGTGGCGGCGCGGCGGACGGCCGCGTTCACGGCGGCGACGGCCGCGTCAGGGTCTCGGCCGGCGGCGATCTCGCGGGTGTCGTCGGTGATCGTGGCGGCCAGGTCGCGCAGGGCTTGGCGCAGGGCGCGGAACGCCTCCAGGTCGGCGGCGTCCGCGGGGGCGCCGCCCAGCCAGGTGGTCAGGCCTTCCGTCGTGGTGAGGTCGTCGTGCGGCCCGGAGCGGTCGGCCCAGACGGTGTTCATCAGGCGGACGGGGCGGGGTTCATCGGGCAGCACGGTCTCACGGTAGCACCGGCTTGCATGCGTTAGGCACGTGTTCTAACGTTTGCGGCGAACCGCAAACGTTAGAGGGGGTTGACCGTGCAGCTGGTGCCGCCGTTCGACGAGGAGACCGCCCGCCGGAAGGTCCGGGCCGCGCAGGACGCCTGGAACACGCGCGACCCGCTGCGCGTGGCGGCGGCGTACACACCGGACTCCGTGTGGCGCAACAGGTCCGAGTTCGTCACCGGCCGGGACGAGATCGTCGCCTTCCTGACCCGCAAGTGGGAGCGGGAGCACGGGTACGTGCTGCGCAAGTCCCTGTGGGCGTTCGCGGGCGACCGGATCGCGGTGCGCTTCCAGTACGAGTGGCACGACGACGAGGGGCAGTGGTGGCGCAGCTACGGCAACGAGAACTGGGAGTTCGCGGCGGACGGCTTGATGCGGCGGCGTGAGGCGAGCATCAACGACGTCCGGATCGGGGCGCACGAGCGGCGGATCGACCCGGCGTCGGACGACGATCTCCCGCTCGGGTGACGGTCCGCGCACAACCGGTGGGGCGGGTCGGACGTCCTCCAGGGCGTGATCGACCGGCACCTGGAGTGGGACGGCTGCTACAACGCCCGGGACCTCGGGGGGTTGGCGGCCGGGTCGCGGGTCACGCGGGTGGGTGCGGTGGTGCGCGCCGACGCGCCGGACCGGCTGACCGGGGCGGGGTGGGCTGCGGTCCGGGACCACGGGATCCGGACCGTGGTGGACCTGCGCGACCCGGACGAGCGCGGGGCGGCTGGCGGCGGGTTTCGCGGCGCTCGGGATGCCGGACCAGGGGCCGTGGATCGAGGCGGCGTTGGCGGCGAAGGCCGCCGTGGTGCGGCCGAGGACCGCGGCGATCTCGGCGTAGGGGTAGCGGAAGACGTCGTGCAGGACGAAGGCGACGCGTTCGGCCGGGGACAGGGCGTACCAGCGGGCGTGGGTCTCCTGCGCCACGTCCTCGGCGTTGGCCGGCGAGCCCGGGAGCCGGTGGGCGAGGTTGATCAGCCGGCGGCGTTCGCCCATGACCGCGGTGACGCCCGGGGCCCCGTGCTGGGCCGTGGTGGTCATGAATCGGCTCCCTCGCTCGCTCACACCTGATCAGACAAGACAGCGCCCCGGGTCGTGGGGTCGGACCTCACGTTCCGGGGCGCTGTCTTGTCGTACCGGTGACAACGACGAGTGAGGAGACTGACTTGTTCGACGAACCAGCCTCGTCCGAGCGACTGGAGCGGGTGGCCGCGGCGTTGCGCGCCAACGGGTTCGCGGCCGAGGTGCTTGCCGACGTCGCCGCCGCGCGGGCCCGCGTCGGGGAGCTGGTGCCCGAGGGCGCGAGCGTGCTCACCGGGGCCAGCGAGACCCTGCGGCTGTCCGGCATCGACGAGGACATCAACGCCAGCGGCCGGTACGACGCCATCAGACCGCGGGTCCTGGCCATCGACCGGGCCACGGGCGCCGACGAGATCCGCAAGCTGGTCGCCGGCCCCGACTTCGTGGTCAACAGCGTCGCGGCGGTGACCGAGACCGGCTCGGTCGTGCTCGCCTCGGGCAGCGGCAGCCAGTTGCCCGCCAACGCCGGTGGCGCGGCGCGGGCGGTGTGGGTGGTCGGCGCGCAGAAGGTGGTGCCCGACCTGGCCACGGCGTTGCGCCGCGTCGAGGAGCACGCCCTCCCGCTGGAGAACGCCCGCGCCCAGGCCGTGTACGGCATGCCCAGCGCCGTCAACCGCCTGCTCGTCCTGAACGCCGAACCCCGGCCGGGGCGGGCCACCGTGCTGCTGCTGCGGGAGGCGATCGGGTTCTAGTCGTGCTGGATGCGTTGGTGCAGCGACTCCATGCGGGCGTCCAGCTCGGCCGCGATGGCCGCCGAGCTGGTCAGCTCCTCCACGAAACCGGCGGGCACCTGGTCGTCGTACTTGTAGAACAGCTTGTGCTCCAGGGTGGCCCAGAAGTCCATCGCGATCGTGCGCAACTGGACCTCCACCTTGACGTGCTCCACGCGGTCGGACAGGAAGACCGGGATGCGGACGATCAGGTGCAGGCTGCGGTAGCCGTTGGGCTTCGGGGCGGCGATGTAGTCCTTGGTCTTGAGGATCTCGACGTCGCTCTGGCGGGCCAGCATGTCGCGGACCCGGTAGACGTCGGAGACGAACGGGCAGACCACCCGCACGCCGGCCACGTCGTCCAGGTGCTCGGCGGCCAGGGCCAGGTCCGCGGGCAGGCCCTTGCGGCGCAGCTTGTCGAGGATCGCGTCGGGGCGCTTCACGCGCTGGGTGATGTGCTCGATCGGGTCGTGCCGGTGGACGAGGTCGAACTCCTCGCTGAGGATGCGGAGCTTCGTCATCAGCTCCTCGACCGCGAACTTGTAGACCACCAGGGACTGCCGCAGCAGGTCGTCGGCGACGCCCGTCTCCATGATCCCAGCGTACCGATCAGCTACGATGCCGGGTGTGAACACCCACTGGCACGTCGTTCTGCCGCCGCCGGCCGCCTGACGGGCGCACCCGCGGCAACCTCCTGAAATCCGCTCGGCCCTGTCGCCGTGCGCCCGTTCGCGCCCTTTTTCGGACATCCGCGAACGGAGAACACGTGTCGTCCACTGTGCTTCGAGCACGCTTCACCCACGGACCGCTGCCCATCCTGGGCGCGTGCTTCCTGTGGGGCACCACCGGGACCGTCAGCTCGTTGGCGCCGTCGTCCGCACCCGCGGCGGCGGTCGGCGCGGCGGGGTTGGTCGTCGGTGGCCTGTTGTTGTTCTTGACCGCGCGCGGCGCGCGGTCGGTCGTCGTCCGGGCCGATCGGCGGTTGTTGCTGGTCGGGGCGGTGACCGTGGCCGGGTACGCGTTGGCGTTCTACCCGGCGGTGGCGCGGACCGGTGTCGCGGTGGCCACCACCGTGGCGTTGGCGACCGCGCCGATCGTGCTGGGGGTGCGCTCGCGGCCCCTGGTGACCTCGACCGCGGTGGCGGGGTGCGCGGCGCTCGTCCTCGGGGGCGGGGAGGCGCACGTGGACCTGGTCGGCGTGGGGCTGGCCGTGGTCGCGGGGTTGTCCTACGCCGCTTACTCCGTGGTGTGCGCGCACCTGATCGGGGTGGGGTTCCCGGCGCGGGCCGTGGTGGGGACCGTGTTCGGCGGGGCGTCGGTGTTGACCTTGCCGGTGCTGCTGTGGCTCGGGGTCGGGTGGCTGGGCGCCGGCAGCGGGGTGGCGGTGGTGGCGCACCTGTCGGTGTTCACCACGTTCCTGGCCTACCTGCTGTTCGGCCTGGGGCTTCGGCACACCTCGGCCGCCGCGGCGACCACGTTGACGCTCGCCGAGCCGGCGGTGGCGGCGGTGCTGGGTGTCGTGGTGCTGGGGGAGCGGTTGCCCGCCGTGTCCTGGGCGGGGATGGCCGTGCTGGCGGTGGCGTTGGCGGCCCTGGCCCGCTGAGACGGGGAAGGCTGCCCGGTCGGGCGCGGTGCGCGCGACCGGGCAGCCTCCGGGGTGCCGTGGCTCGGCCGAGGGTCCAGCCGAGGTCAGGTCAGGCAGGGGTCAGGTCCGGCGGGGGTCAGGCCTGGCCGAGGTCAGTCCTGGCGGCGGTCCATCGCGCCGCCCAGGCCGTAGAGGATGCGCTGGATGACCTCCGGGTCCACCTCGGGCTCGTCGCCCAGCGCCTCCGCCGCCGGGGAGCGGCGGGGTTCGCGGCGCGGCAGGGGGACGGCCGAGGCGTTCATGCCCGACGGCAGGGAGAGTTCGCACCACGCCAGGCGTCCGCCCGCCGTCAGGTCCACCAGGCCCGCCCGGCCGCCCGCCAGTTCCGGCGGCAGCGCCACGCGGTTGCCCTCGACCTCCACGACCAGGCAGTTGCCGCTCAGGCGCAGGCGCACCAGGAGGAACCCCGGGGCGCGCTGGTCGGCCACCTCGACCGCCGCGGCCACCAGGCGGCGGGCCGTCTGGGCGGCCTCGTCCTGCATCGAGCGCAGGCGCCACTCGCCGAGCGAGAAGCGCACGAACATGTCCGCGACGTTGACCGCGGTGGGCAGCGCGACGAGTCGAATGTCGTCGACCTGTTCGGTCCGGGCGTTCACACCGATCCTCCTCGCCGGGCGTCCAGCCGCATGTTGCGCCAGATGGTGCCATGAATACAGCCCGTGTCACCCACGTGGTCTAGACACCGTGAGCGGAACGTGTCCATTAGTACGGGCGGAGCGGGCCGGTGGTTCACGGTTCGTGCCTGGAAGGTCTCAGACCGTACCGATGTGCGGACTGGGGTGGAATATCAGGGGTCACTCGAACCAGCGATGCGACCACTGCGCGTGCACGCGAAAGGGGCCTGTCCGGACTCGCCGGTCAGGCCCCTTCGAAGGGGTGCTCAGGCCTGCAGGACGGCCTCGATCTCCAGCAGGATGGTGATCTTGTCGCCGACGGCCGCGCCCGCCGCGCCGCCGGTCACGCCGAAGTCCTTGCGGCTGATCTCGGTGCTGGCGGAGAAGCCCGCGACCTTCGCGCCCTCGAAGCCGTCGCCGAAGCCGTTGAGCTCCAGCTCCAGCTCGACGGTCTTGGTCACGCCGCGCAGGGTCAGCTCGCCGTCGACGATGAAGCCCTCGCCGTTGGCGCGCACGCCGGTGGAGGTGAAGGTCAGCTCGGGGTACTTCTCGACGTCCAGGAAGTCCTCGTTGCGGACGTGGGCGTCGCGCGCCTCGTTCTTGGTGTTGATCGACGCCGTCTCGATCTTGGCGGTGACGGTCGACTCCAGCGGGTTCTCGGCGGTCACGATCTGGCCCTCGAACGTGTCGAAGTGGCCGCGGACCTTGGAGATGCCGAGGTGGCGGACCACGAAGGAGACGTCCGAGTGCACCGGGTCGATCGCCCACGTGCCCGCGATGTAGCCGGGGATCTGCACGGTCTGCGTGGTCATGGTGTAGTCCTTCTCGCTCGGTCTGGTTGAACTCTCAACCGAACATAGCGCATCCTGGTTGAGAGTTCAACAAGGCCCGTATGATGGGAGCATGAGCGAAGTGCGGTGGCTGAACGCCGATGAACAGCGGATTTGGCGCGGCTTCATGACCGCCGTGACCAAGTTCACCGAACACCTCGACCGGCAGTTGCAGCGCGACTCGCGGATGCCGGTCGCCTACTACGAGATCCTGGTCGCACTCTCCGAGGCCCCGGACCGGTCGCTGCGGATGAGCGAGCTGGCCCTGGTCTGCCACTCCTCCCGGAGTCGGCTCTCGCACGCGGTGGCCAAGCTGGAGAAGGAGGGCTGGGTGCAGCGGCAGGCGTGCCCGTCGGACCGGCGCGGCTCCATCGCCGTGCTGACCGACCGCGGGTACGCCGTGCTGGCGGAGGCCGCCCCCGGACACGTCACGGCGGTGCGCGAGCACCTGTTCGACGTGCTGACCCCGGAGCAGCTGCGGTCGCTGGAGGAGATCAGCCGGGCGATCGACAAGGGCCTGCAGGGCGAGTGCGCCCAGGTGCGGGCCGAGCTGGGCGAGTTCTAGCCGGGCGAGCGCTCACCCCGCCCCGGCGCGAGGGACGCGACCGGGCGGGCCCTCCGGCGTGGAGCGCGACCGGGCGTCCCTTCGGCGTGCAGCGCAGTCGGGCGTCCCTCCCGCGAGGGAGGTGTTCGGTCCGAAGTGGACGCATCCGGCCGAAGGTCCTTGCGCCGGTCGGAGCAGGGCCGAAGAGTCTCCTCCGAAGTGTCATAGGAGGGCGTTAGCATCCGCGCGTGGGGTTAACGCTGGGGAAGATCGCTCGTCGGGTCGTCGCGGTCGGCCGCCGTCAATCGGCGAGTGCCACCGCGGCCTCGTTGGGCGTGTTGCTGCTGGTCGGCGCGGCGCTGGGCAACGGGATCGCGCGCACCGCCGTCGACGTCTCCGACGGGATGACCTGGCTCGGTGACGACGAGCGCGGCGAGGTCGTGCAGGTCAACCCGAGCTCGGGCAAGCCGCAGACCCGGTTGCAGGTCAGCGGCGGCGACGCGCAGCTGGAGATCGCGCAGTCCGACGACCGGCTGATCGTCCTGGACCGCCGCACCGGCCAGATCACCGTCGTGGACCTGGCCACCCTGCTCGCCAGCGGACGCCGCCAGGCTCCGGTCGGGCAGTCGCCGAAGGTGCTCATCGTGGACGACCGCATCTACGTGGTCGACCGCGACGCGGGCACCGTGCACAACGTGGACCCGGTGACCCTGGCCGACGTCGGCGAGCCGTGGCGGGTGGGCCGGCCGCTGGCCGACGTCGTCGCCGACGACCGGGGCGTGGTGTGGGCCGTCGACCACGGCGGCAACCTGCACGCCTTGGAGTGGGCCGAGGACGCCGACAGGTTCCGTCAGCTCTCCAACCGGCCGGTGCCCGGCGCCGGCCCCCGCACGGCCCTGGTGCCCCACGAGCGCGGCGTGACCCTGCTGGGCCTGGAGGGCGGCGTCGTCGTGCGCGACGGCACCACCCGCGACCTCACCCTGGGCACCGACTCGCTGTCCGGCGAGGTGCTGGCCGCCCAGTCCAGTCCGCCCGGCCTGGTGCCCGCCGCCGTGCCCGACGCGAGCGCGGTCGTGCTGGTCTCCGACGACGACGTGGTGCGCGTGGACATGGGCCAGTACGGCTGTGCCCGCCCCGGCCGCCCCGCCGTGTTCCGCGACCGCGTCTACGTGCCGTGCCGCGGCGCGGGCAAGGTCGTGGTGCTGGACCGGTCGGGCAAGCGCGGCAGCCAGGACGTGCCCGCGCCCGGCAACGACCCCGAGCTGGTCTTCGACGACGGCAAGCTGTTCATCAACACCCCCGGCGCGTCCAACGGCGTCATCGTGGACACCGACGGCCGCACCAAGGACGTGGTGATCCGCAGCCCCGAACTCCCGGTCACCGACCCGGACCGCTCGCCCATCCCGAGCGTGCCCAGCCCGCCGCCGCCCAGGCCCGACCCGCCCACGCGCGACGACCGGCGGCCCGGCGGCCCCGACCCGACGACCACCACCGACGCGCCGGTGACCACCACCCCGAGCGCCGGGGTGAAGGGCGTCGCGCCCGGCCGGCCGCCCGGCGTGACGGTGAACCAGGTGTCCAACGACGGCTCGACCGTCGTGGTCCGCGTGACGTGGGGCGCCGCGCCGGACAACGGCGAGGCGGTGTCGGGCTACTCGGTGACCGCGACCGGCGGCTTCAGCGGCGGCACGAAGTCCACCCAGGTGGCCGGGACGTCGGCGGACCTGTCGCTGCCCTGCGCGGGCGGCGCGTTCTGCGCCAGCGGTCGGCTCGACGTGTCCGTCACGGCCTACAACAGGCTCGGCTCGGGCGAGGCCGCGACCGCGTCGTTCTCGGTGCGCCCGCCGGTCGTGGCGACCACCACCACGCAGCCGCAGCCGCAGCCGACCACCACGACGACCACGCCCCCGCCGCAGCCCCAGCCGACCACGACGACGACCACCACACCGCCGCCGCCCAGCCTGCCCACGGCGGGCGCGGTCGTGATCTCCTCGGTCGGCGCGACCGGCGACATGTTCAGCCGGATCATCAACACCTCGCCCCCGGCCGACTGGGCCAACCACAGCGGCACGTGCGAGGTCGTCAACATCACCTACAGCACGTCCGTGCCCATCGCGTGCGGCGGCGGGTCGGTCGAGATCTACGTGGACATCGGCACGAACCGGATCGTCGTGCGGGCGCACGCCGGCGGGCAGTCGGTCGACTCCTACGCCCGCAGCGTGATCGTGCGCGACATGGAGCCCGAACCCTGCGGCGGCGGCCGGATCTGCCAGCCGCGCAGCGCGCCCCGCGCCGACGCCGCCCCGATGGCGAGCGGCGGCCTGGCGCTGCTGGCGGCGGCGTGGCTGCTGGGTCTGCGCAACCGCAAGCGCCCCGAAGACGAACAGTGAACAAGGGCACGACGAGGGGTACGGGCGAGAAGTGACGACAACGGCGGTCCCGGCGGTCGGCGAGGACGAGATCGCGGCGTTCCGCGTCCTGCACGCGCGCCTGGGCGACGCGGTGGAGACCGCGGTCCGGGGCAAGCGGGAGGTGGTGGACCTCGTCCTGGTGTCGCTGTTCGCCGGCGGCCACGTGCTGCTGGAGGACGTGCCCGGCACCGGCAAGACCACGCTGGCCCGCGCGGTCGCGGGCGCGCTGGGCGGGGTGTCGCGGCGCGTCCAGTTCACGCCCGACCTGCTGCCCTCCGACGTGACCGGCACGTCGGTCTACGACCCGCAGACCGGCCAGGTGAAGTTCCGGCCCGGCCCGGTGTTCGCCAACATCGTGCTGGCCGACGAGATCAACCGCGCCGCCGCCAAGACCCAGTCCGCGCTGCTGGAGGTCATGGAGGAGCGCACGGTCACCGTGGACGGCGTGGCGCACGCGGTGCCCGCGCCCTTCCTGGTGGTGGCCACGCAGAACCCGATCGACCTCGACGGCACCTACCGGCTGCCCGAGGCGCAACTCGACCGGTTCATGCTGCGCACGTCCATCGGCTACCCGTCGCCCGAGCACGAGCTGGACGTGCTGCGGCCGGGCAGCGGCGCGGGGTTCGTCGGCGCGGTGCCGACGGTGTCCAACCCGCACGTCGTCGCGGAGTACGGCCGCCGGTTGCAGACCCTGCACGTGGCGGACCCGATCCTGCGCTACGTCGGCGAGCTGGGCGCGGCCACCCGCGCCGACGACCGGCTGCGGCTGGGCGCGAGCACGCGCGGGCTCAAGGCCCTGGTGCGGTGCGTGCAGGTGTACGCGGCTTCGCGCGGGCGGCACTTCGCCGTGCCCGGTGACGTCCAGGCGCTGGCGGCGCCCGTGCTGGCGCACCGCCTGGTGCCGACCCGCGAGGCGCAGCTGGCCGGGGTCACGACCGAACAGGTGCTCCAGGACGTCGTCGCGGGTGTGGCGGTGCCCAGACCGTCGTCGCGATGAGGGGCGTGCGGCTGACCCGGCGCGGCGTGGGCGCGGTGGTGCTCGGTGTGCTGCTGGTGGCGGTCGGGCTGTGGTGGCGCTACCCCGGCGTGGTCGGGATGGGCGTGGCGCTGGTGGCGCTGGCCGCGGTCGGGGTGCTGTCGGTGTTGTCGCGGGCGCGGGTCGCGCCGCGCCGGACCGTGCGGCCCCGGACCGTGCCGCGGCTGGGCACGTGCACCGGCGTGGTCGAGCTGACCGGCACCGGCAAGCGGTTCCCGGTCGTGTTCGACGCGGTGGACCTGGTCGCGGGCAACCCGGTGCCGGTGGGCATCCCGGTGCTGCGGCCGGGGCAGACGGTCGAGGTCGAGTACCCGATCCCCACGCACGCCCGCGGGCTGCTGCCGGTGGGGCCGTTGACGTTGAGCCGGCGGGGGTTGGCGGGGCTGGCGGTGGCGCGGACCGTGCTCGGCGACGTCGTCCGGGTGCGGGTCGTGCCGCGCGTGCTGCCCGTGCGCGGGCTGCCCGGCGGGGTGCGGCGCGGGCACGTCGGCGCGGACGAGCGGGTCGAGCGCGGCGGCACGGACCTGGTGGGCCTGCGCGAGTACGTGCCCGGCGACGACCTGCGCCGCCTGCACTGGGCGACCTCCGCCCGCACCGGCACGCTGATGGTCCGCGAGGACGCCGACCCGGCCCGCCCGCACCTGGCCGTGCTGCTGGACGACGACGCCCGCGGCTACCCGGACCCCGCGCGGTTCGAGGACGCGGTCGAGGTGGCCGCGTCGCTGGTGACGGTGGCGGTCGCCGAGGGGCACCCGGTGCGGCTGCTGACCTCCTCGGGCGGGGTGGACGTGGAGGTGGCGGCCGGGTCGGTCGACGCGTCCGCGGTGCTGGCGGTGCTGGCCGAGATGGCGGTGGGGTCGTCGGGCGCTTCCCCGGTGCCGATCCGGGACCTGGACGTGGTGGCGGTGGTGTGCGGGTCGGCGTCGGACCTGTCGGCGTTGACGTTGGAGGCGTCGCGGGCGTCGGTGGGCGTGGTGCTGGCGGTCGACGAGGCGGCGGGGATCTCCGCGTCGGGTGGGGTGTTGGTGTTGCGTGCGCCGGACGCGGAGTCGTTGCTGTCGGCGTGGGGGACGGCGGTGTCGCGGTGAGCGCGGGTGCTGGGTCGCCGGGTGCTGGGTCGGCGGGTGCTGGGTCGGTGGGTGTGCGGTCGTTCGGTGTGCGGTCGGCCTGGGGAGTGTTGGTCCTTGTGGTGGCGGCGGTCCACCTCGGGGCCGGGTGGCAGGGGTGGGTGCCGGCGCTGGTGTTCTCCGGCGCGGTGGTGGTGGCGTTCGCGTGCGTGCCGCTGGTGCGGTGGCGGCGGGTGCCGGCCGGGCTGACGTTGCTGTGCCTGGTGGCGTTCGCGCTGGCCGGCGCGTACTGGGTGGCCCGCGACACCGCCGAGACCACCGACCCGACCACCGTGCTGCTCGACGTCGTGCCGCGCCTGCTGACCGCCGCCCGTCCCGCGCCCGCCACGCCGGAGCTGCTGGTGCCGGGCGTGCTGCTGGTGTTCGGGGTCGCGCTGGCGGTGGCCCTGTCGGTGACCGGCCGCGCCCTGCTGGGGCCCGCGGTCGGGGTCGTCGTGCTCTACACGTGCACCGCGCTGCTGACCGCCGGCAAGGCCGACCGGCACGGGTTGGTGGCGCTGCTGCTGGTGGCGCTGCTGGTGGTGGGCTGGCTGGTGGTGGACCGGTTGGAGACCGGTGGCCGACTGCTGGCGGCGTTGCCGCTGGTGCCGGTCGCGGTGGTGGCGCTGCTGGCCTCGACCGTGCCGACCACCGGCGCGTTCGAGCCGCGCGAGCTGGTCGAGCCGCCGGTGACCGACCTGGGCGTGACGAACCCGTTGCCGCAGTTGGCTTCCTGGGCGAACCTCGGGCCGGTCGAGCTGTTCCGCGTGCGCGGCCCGGAGCGGGCGATCCGGCTCGCGGCGCTGTCGGACTACTCGGGCGCGGCGTGGCGGGCGGCGTCGCTGTACGGGCCGATCGGCGCGGTCGCGGACCCGGACCTGCCGCCGGGCGGCCGGACCGCCGAGGCCGAGGTGGAGGTGACCATCGGCGAGCTGACCGGCAGTTGGGTGCCCACGGCCGGGCGGCCGACGTCGGTCACGCTCGACGGCGCGATGGTGGACCCGAACTCCGGGTCGCTGGTGCTGCTGGACGGGCTGTCGCCGGGGTTGTCGTACCGGGTGCGCGGGGTCGTGGACGTGCCCGACGACGCCGACCTGACGCGGGCCGGCGTCCCGGCGGGGGAGCGGGCCCGGCGGTACCTGGCGTTGCCGGGGTTGCCGTTCTCGCTGGCGGAGTACGCGCGGCAGATCGTGCGGAACGCCCGGACGCCGTTCGAGCGGGCGGTGGCCATCGAGCAGGTGGTGCGGACCGGGCGCGTCCCGGACGCCGGCGCGCCGGTCGGGTCGTCCTACGCGCGGCTGGAGCGGTTCCTGTTCGGGACGGCCGGGGAGCCCGGGGCCGGGGCCGGGACGGCGGAGCAGTTCGCGTCGGCGTTCGCGGTGCTGGGGCGGGCGGTCGGGTTGCCGACGCGGGTGGTGGTCGGGTTCCAGCCCGCCGGCGGGGACGGTGCGGTCGGTGCTGCTGGTGGCGGAGAGCGTGTGGTGCGGGGGAGCGACGCCACCGCGTGGCCGGAGGTGTACTTCGAGGGGTGGGGCTGGGTCCCGTTCGACCCGCTGGCGGGGTCGTCGTCGGGTGGGTCCAGCGCGGCGGCCAAGCGGGAGGTGCTGGACCGGCTCGCGTCGATCACCGCCACGCCGACGACGACCGCGTTGTCCGCTCCGCCGCCGTTCGTGCCGTCGTCCGCCCAGCCGCCGGCGCGGGCGGTGGCGTCGGAGTCGCGTCGGTGGGTGGGTTGGGTGGTGCTGGCCGCGGTCCCGCTGGTGGTGTTGTTGCTGGTGGTCGCGTTGCGGGTGGGGCGGCGCGTGCGGTTGAGGCGGGCCGGTGCGGCGGGGGCCTGGGAGCACGTGTTGGACGGGTTGTTGCTGGCCGGCCGAACGCCGCCGCCCGATCGGACGGCTCCGGACATCGCCCGCGAGTTGGGGCCGCCCGCGGATCGGTTGGCGGAACTGGCCGACCGCTCGGCCTTCGCGCCGGTGGGGACGGCGGTGGTGGTGGGCGGGGTGGAGCCGGTGGGGAGGGGCGGCGGGCCGCAGGCTGTGGGGAGGCATGGCGGCGAGGCGGAGACGTGGCGGTTGGCGCGGGTTGTCGCGGGAGGTGTCAAGCGGCGGGCTCGGTGGTCGCGGCGGCTGTTGTGGGCGGTGGATCCGCGGCCGCTGTGGCGTCGTCGCTGACCGTTCCCGTCAGCCGTTGCGGACCGCGCAGGACTGGTCGGAGGAGCCGCGTTGCGTGGTCGAGTCCTCCAGGCCGATGGCGACCACCTTGAAGCAGTACTGCTCCGCCTTGGGGTCCAGGCCCTCGACGGTGTGCTGGGTGTTGCCGGCGGCGATGGTGCCCGTCCCGCGCGGCGTCTGCCCGGTCACGTCGAACACCACGAACTGCGCCTTGCCGCTGCTCGGGTCGGTCCAGTGCACGGTGATGCTGGAACCCTTGTCCTCCAGGCGCTTCAGCACCGGGACGAACCTCGGGTCGGCTTGCAGCGACGTGGCCGAGGCGGTCGTGGTGGCGGTGGTGGTGGACGACGGCGGCTGGGCGGTGACGGTTTGGGCGTTGTCGCGGACGCTCAGGTAGACCCCGCCGCCGACGCCCACCACCAGTGCCGCCACGCCGGCGAGGACCTTCGGCGCGCGCCGTGAGCCCTCGCCGGCCATGCGGTTGTCGCGGGGCTTGGCGGTGAGCGGGCGGTCCGGCGGGAGGGTCACCAGCGGGGGCGCGGGCGGTGGGACCGGTGGGCGGTGCGTGGAGTGGCGGACGGTCAGGTCGGCCAGGTCCTCGGTCCACGTGCGGGGCGCCGGTGGTTCGGCGGGTGGCGGTTCCGGGGTGGGTTCGGGTTCGGGCGCGGTGGGGCTCGGGCCGAAGTCCGGGACCATCGTCGGGCCCTCGGGGTAGTGCCGGGGGACGTCCCGGCGCACCGCCACCGTGTGGTCCGGGTCCACTGTGGACTGCGGGGCCCAGGTCGGGATCGCGGCCAGGGCGGCGCGCAGCGAGGTGGCGTCGGGGAAGCGGTCCTCGCGGTTCTTGTTCAGGCACCGCAGGATGATCGCGACCAGCTCCGGCGGCACGTCGCGGCGCAGCAGCGACCGGGGCGGCATCGACTGGACGCGGCCCAGGTAGGCGAGCATGGTGTCCTGCTCGGGCGTCGCCGACGCGAACGGCGGCTGCCCGTCGAGCAGGGTGAACAGGGTCGAGCCGAGCGACCACAGGTCGTCCGCCGCCGCCGGCGGGTGTCCCTCCACCATCTGGGGCGCGGCGTGGCGGTAGCTGACCATCTGCAGGGACGCGGAGTGCCCGGCGTCCGCGCCGCGCGCGATCCCGAAGTCCGCGAGGACGTAGGAGGTCGGGAGGACCAGGATGTTCTGCGGCTTGACGTCCCGGTGCAGGATGCCCTGCCCGTGCGCGAACGCGAGCGCGTCGGCCACCGCGATCCCGGCCGCCACCACGTCGGCGACGGGCAGCGGGCCGTGCTCGGTGAGCCGGTCGTGCAGCGAGCCCAGGTCGTGGTACTCCATGACGATGCACGGCCGACCCGCGATCGAGCCGGTGTCGAGCACGGTCACGATGTGCGGGTGCTGCCGCCCGAGCCGGACGGTGATCTCCAGCTCGCGCTGGAACCGCGCCACGGTGCCTGGATCGGTCACGTCGAGCACCTTGACCGCGACGTCCCGCCCCAGCCCGTCTTGGCGCGCCCGGTACACCGTGCCCTCGCCGCCGTGGGCGACTAGCCGGAAGTCGCTGTAGCCGGGCAGGCTGATCGCCGGCGCGGTGGTGGCGGTGGGCTCGGGTGCCCACTGTCTCAGGTCGTCCGACGGATCCACTCCCGGATCTTATCCGGCGGAGGTGGGGGTGGAAGGGGGCTTCGCGCTCTTGGACGCTGCGCGCTGGTGTGCTGTCAAGGTCGGGGTCGGGGTCGGGGTCGGGGGGCGGGGTCGGGGTCGGAGAGCGAAGAGCGAAGAGCGAAGAGCGGAAAGATCAAAAGCGGCGCTCGCCGCGCGGCAGGCCCCCGGGGGGTGGAAGGGCGTCGGTTCGTTCCCCGTACGGCCTGCCGGAGGCAACCACGCTTTGGTCTTCTCCGCAACCGGAAAAGCTGGTTGCGGAGAAGACCAAAGCGTGGTTGGGCTGCGCCCAGGGAGGTCGGAAGTGCACACCTCGGTAATCCAGTC